>NZ_JADNJJ010000019.1:0-18568 GCF_015554865.1 Collinsella sp. D33t1_170424_A12
ACAGCTCGCATGTTTCCATGACGTTCGATTTGGGCGAGGCGGCCTTCGCCGCGCCAACCGCAGACGATCCCACCGCCGCCTATGCGGATCTTATCTTGACTGCCGTTTGCGATTCCTATGAGAAACGCGAAGACTCGAATGCGCTCGTTCTCACGCTGAAGGCTGATGTGGCATGACCGAGTCGCCACGTGCTGCGCGTTCTACGAAGACGGCGTGGGATAAAGAGCGGACTCACGAGCTGTTTCGCAAGTTCAAGGAAGAGGGGGATCTTGATGCGCGCGAGAAGCTCGTCATGTCCCATATGAACCTCGTCCGTTTCCTCGCCAACAAGTTTAAGAACCGTGGCGAACCGCTCGACGACCTTGTCCAGGTTGGCTATCTAGGCCTGCTCAAGGCTATCGATCGCTTCGATCCCGGTCGCGGCCTCGAATTCACTACATATGCCACGCCCACTATCCTGGGAGAGATCAAGCGCCATTTCCGTGATAAGGGGTGGAGCGTTCGCGTGCCCCGCCGCCTACAAGAGCTTTCCGCAAAGGTCAATCAGGCAACTGATGCGCTTACCGTCCAGCTTCAGCGTTCGCCCACTATCGAGGAGATCGCCGCGTATCTCGATGCGTCTGTCGACGAGGTGCTTGAGGCGATGGAATCGTCTTCCGCGTATAGCTCGGTTCCGCTGGAGGGATCGAGTAATTCCGAGAACGAGGACGCCCCCAGCGTCATCGACCGCTATGCGACCGAGGATAACGCCTTGAATTTCACCGATGACCGCCTCATCATCGAGGAGGCGCTCAAGGGCTTCTCGCCGCGCGAGCGCGAGGTCATCGACTTACGTTTCCTCCAGGGGATGACGCAGATCGAGATAGCAGAGCAACTCGGCATCTCACAGGTGCAGGTGTCGCGTCTTTTGAGGCGCACGCTCAAGAAGATTCAGGACAAGATCGATCCCGAGGGGATCATGACCAAGAAGTCTTAGGTAACAAGGAGCCCGATGAACCCATCAACTGCAAGGGACGACCGAGAACGTGCCGCAAAGGCTGCATTTGTAAGCGTATGGACGGTGATCGGTGCCGCCATCATCTTTTTCGCCGTCTTGAAGTTGCTCGGGGTGCTATCGGGCACCCTGCTCTTTCTGTCCATCGGCGCCATCGCCGCCTTTGTCGCCAGCCCGATCGTCAACCTGCTTGAGCGTCGCGGGCTCCCTCGCGGCTTCGCCGCGCTCGCGGGCATCCTGTTCGTCCTCGTAGCGCTGCTTGTCTTATTCGGGTTCGCGATCCCGTTCGCAATGGCTCAGGTCGCTTCCATTCTTCGCGATGCGCCCTCGTGGCTATCGGCGCTTGGATCGTGGCTGGTCGAACTCGAGAGCAAATACGCCGTGTTCGAGCATCTGAGCAATACCGTTCAGCTCGACTCGCTGCTTAAGTCCCTGGGCGACCTGTTCAACCAGGTCCTCTCCGGTTTGCTATCGACGTTTCGCGATGGCGTCGTCCCCATGGTGAGCAACATAGCATCTACCGTATTCATCGTATTTCTCGCGTTCGTCTTCGCGTTTTGGCTCGTGCTCGATTATCCCCGCATCAACGAGGAGATCTGCTCGGTCCTTGGCGAGAACCGAGCGCTCGATTATCGTCTGATGGTCGCCGTTGTGTCGAGTTCGGTTGGCGGTTACCTTCGGTCTACGCTCATCAATTCGGTGATCCAGGGATTCCTGGCGTTTCTCGGCTTCGCGCTCGTCGGTCATCCCTATGCTGCAGCTATGGGTATCCTCTCCGGTGTGCTCAACATCATTCCGGTCGTCGGTCCGAGCATCTCCGCCATCACCGCCTCGCTCATCGCCTTGTTCTATAGCCCCATGATGGCGATCTGGACGATGGTCGTCGCCATGATTTCCCAAAATGTGACCGATAACGTCATAGCACCCAAGATCAACCAATCGACCATGCAGGTGCATCCGGTGCTCTCGTTGACCGCGCTCATCATGGGCTCCACGCTGGGCGGCACCATGGGCATGGTGATCGCGCTGCCCATCGCCGCGGTTTTGAAGAGCCTGTTCATCTTCTATTACGAGACGAAGACGAACAAGCAGATCGTTTCCTACGACGGTGCCCTGTTCAAGGGGACGCCGTATCTCGATCACAACGGCACGCCCGTCCCTGCGTTCGATGCGCTGGGAGACGACACGTTTGTAACCGAGTCGCAGATCATCGATACCGACGTTATGCCTGAGGCGAATGTGGCGCCTAAGCCCAAGCTCGATAATCCTTGGCATGATCTGAAGTTCCTCGAAAACGTCGCGCTTAAGCCGGGGAGCACCGGCGTGTTCAAAATTCCGTTCGCCGACCTTTCTCGCGGCGACGGGGATTCATCCGAGGACGCACGGGAAGACGATGGAAAATAGCTCGTCGCACAGATTGGGTGCGAGTCGCGGCCGTTCGCATATGTGGCGGGCGGCCGTCGCTGTATTCTGGGCCGCCTGCCTGCCACGCGATAGCGCGGGCGGGGTCGGGAGTCTGTGCAGGAGCAAAAACAATGCCAAGGGAATCGGGGAGTTCGGTATAATTTATCGGGTTAGAGCTATCTATACACGCTAGGGGAGTTTTCACCATGACCGCTGATTACCCAACTATGACGACCGCCGAGATCCGTTCGGCGTACCTTTCGTTCTTCGAGGAGCGCGGCAACAAGCTGTATCCTTCCTCGTCCCTTGTTCCCGATGATCCCTCGCTGCTCCTCGCCAACGCCGGCATGAATCAGTTCAAGGAGTATTATCAGGGCAAGAAGACCATGAAGGAGATCGGTGCCTGTTCGTGCCAGAAGTGCGTTCGCACCAACGATATCGATATCATCGGCGCCGACGGCCGCCACGCCTCCTTCTTCGAGATGCTCGGCAACTTCGCGTTCGGCGGCGTGACCAAGGAGCAGGCGTGCGCCTGGGCCTACGAGCTCATCACCGAGGTATTCAAGCTTCCCAAGGAGCGCCTGCACTTCACCGTATTCACCGATGACGACGAGACCCATGACGTCTGGCGTTCGCTCGGCGTTGAAGAGGACCATATCACGCGCCTGGGCGAGGATGATAACTTCTGGGCTGCCGGCCCCACCGGCCCGTGCGGTCCCTGCTCCGAGATCTACTTCGACCTTGGCGAAGAGGTCGGCTGCGGGTGCCCCGATTGCGCCCCCGGCTGCGACTGCGATCGATTCCTTGAATTCTGGAACCTCGTCTTCACGCAGTTCGACCGCCAGGAGGACGGCTCGATGCCCGAGTTGCCCCATCGCAATCTCGATACCGGCATGGGCCTCGAGCGCATGGCCGCTATCATGCAGCACAAGAGCTCGTTCTTCGACGGCGACGTCATGCAGAGCCTCATCAATCTCGGCGAGGACATCTCCGGCAAGACCTATGTCGACAACGACTACACCGGTGCCTCCCGTTCCCTGCGCATCATCGCCGACCATGCCCGCTCGGTGAACTTCCTTATTTCCGATGGCGTGCTTCCCGGTAACGAGGGCCGTGGCTACGTGCTGCGCCGCCTGCTTCGCCGTGCCGTCTTCCATGGCCGCCTGCTGGGCATCGAGGACGCGTTCCTCGGTCGCTTCATCGACGCCGTCAACGACGTCATGGGCGAGGCCTACCCCAACCTCATCGAGAACGCCAACCTTGTGAAGGGCATCGTGAACGCCGAGGAGGAGCGCTTCTCCACCACGCTCAACAACGGTCGCGTGTATCTCGACGAGCAGCTCTCTGCGCTCGCCGAGGGCGATCAGCTTCCCGGCACGGCTGCCTTCATGCTGCATGACACCTTCGGTTTCCCCATCGACCTTACCGTCGAGATCGCCGAGGGCGCCGGTCATGCCGTCGATATCGACGGCTTCAATGCCGAGATGGCGCAGCAGAAGGCCCGCGCCCGCGCCGCCGCGAAGGGCGACGCCTGGGGTTCTTTCAACGACGTATGGACCGAGCTCTCCGACGAGCTGCCGGCTACCGAGTTCGTCGGATACGACCATGAGAGCATCGACGACGCGCACGTTCTGGCTATAGTCGTCGACGGCGAGCGCGTTAAGAGCGCCGAAGGCGGCTCCAGCGTGCAGGTGGTCCTCGACCGCACCCCCTTCTACGCCGAGATGGGCGGCCAGACCGGCGACCGCGGTCTCATCGATTGCGATGCAGCCCAGCTTATCGTCACGAGCACCGTATCCAAGGGCGGCCTGTACGTGCATGAGGGCCAGCTCTCCGGCACGCTTTCCGAGGGCGATGTCGTCTTCGCCGGCTACGACCTCGATTGGCGGGCGCTCGTTCGTCGCAACCATACCGCTACGCACCTGCTCGACGCAGCGCTCAAGGAGGTTCTCGGCGACCACGTGAACCAGGCGGGTTCGCTGGTTGCCCATGATTACCTTCGTTTCGATTTCACGCATTTCGAGGCGCTGAGCTCCGAGCAGATCAAGGCGGTCGAACGCCTCGTCAATCGCGAGATCCTTGCTGCTAAGCCCGTGGTCACGCGTATCATGGGCATCGATGAGGCCAAGGCCTCCGGCGCCGTTGCGCTGTTCGGTGAGAAGTACGGCGACGTCGTCCGCGTCGTTTCGGTCGGCGAGGAGGACCAGCCGTTCTCCCGTGAGCTGTGCGGCGGTACCCATGCCGCCAACACGGCCGAGCTCGGTCTGTTCAAGATCGTCTCCGAGTCTTCCACCGGCTCCAATATTCGCCGCATCGAGGCCGTGACGAGCACCGGAGCCATCGAGTGGCTCGAGGGCCGCGTTGCCATCGCCGAGCAGGCATCGGCTGCACTGAAGTGCCGTATCGACGAGCTGCCTGCGCGCATCGCCGGCCTGCAGTCCGATCTGCGCGAAGCAAACCATAAGCTCAAGGCCGCCCTTACCGGTGGCAGCTCCGATGCGATCGGTTCGGCTATCGAGGGCGCCCTGGATGCCGGCTCCTACAAGCTCGTTCTTGCCGAGCTTTCAGGTCTCGAGGCTGCCGACCTGCGTAACGTCTGGGATACCGTGCGTCAGAAGGTCGCCGGTCCCGTTGCCTGCGTTATCGCCACGGTAACCGAGAAGGGTACGCCCGCGCTGCTCGCCGCCGGCACCGATGAGGCTGCTGCAGCCGGCTTCCATGCGGGCAACGTTATCAAGGAGATCGCGCCGATCGTCGACGGTCGCGGCGGCGGGCGTCCCACCATGGCGCAGGCGGGCGGTAAGAACGCCGCCGGCCTCTCCGATGCCCTTGCTGCGGCCTCTCAGATGATTCTGGGGTAGGAAACATGGTCGCTCTTGGTCTCGATATAGGTGAAACGCGAATCGGTATCGCCGTATCCGATCGCAGCGGCACCATGGCCATGCCGCTCAAGGTGCTGCCCGCTCAGGAGGTCGTATCCCTTGCACGGTCTTTTCGCCTGCTTATCGAGGACCATGAGCCCGATGTTCTCGTTTGCGGCCTTCCTCGCACCCTGGCTGGCGAGGAAGGCCCCCAGGCCGATCGCGTAAAACATGTGGGGGAGGGCGTGGCCCGCTCGCTGGGTTTGCCCCTCGAGTTCGTCGACGAGCGTCTGAGCTCGCGCGAGGCGAAGCGCATCCTGCGCGAGCAGGGTCTCTCCGAGAAGCAGATGCGCGGCAAGATAGATATGGTTGCGGCCTCGCTGTTCTTACAGGCGTGGCTCGACGCCCACAATGGAAAGGATGCGTGTGAATAGCGGTAAGCGCCCCGTCGGCGAACCTCGCAGCGGTCAACGTCCCGCAGGAACTCGATTCAAGCAGTCCCAGGCCACCAAGCCCGCGCCTCGTGCAACGCAGCGTAGCGCTACGCGTGTTCGTCCTTCGAGCTATGCCCCCGGTTCCCGTAATTCGCGGGGGTCGGCATCTCGAACTCCTCGCCGCTCCTCGCATTCGGGTTCCCCTCTTGCGGTCGTGGCGGTCGTAGCCGCGGCCGTAGCCGTGGTTGCCGTCATCGCGTTTTTCGTCGCCCCCGCCCTGGGCACGCGTCTGTTCAACCAGCGCGAGCCCATCGAAGCCGGTCTCGAGGTTTCGGTTTCCATCTCCGAGGGCGCGTCGGGCGACGCCATCGCCTCGGCCTTGTCCGAAGCCCGCGTGATCGATAATCCCAAGGATTACTATGCAGCCGTGGAGCGTCTGGATGCTGCTATGGCCATCAAGCCCGGAGATTATCTGTTCAAGACGGCGCAGGATCCCGAAGACGTCGTCCGCCAACTCGTCGAAGGACCCAATGTCGCGGGGGTCAAGCTTGTTGTCCAGGAAGGACTCACCGTCGCGCAGACCGCCGCGAACGTCGAGGCGACCTATGGTATCCCCGCAGATGAATTCATCGCGCAGGCGAAGGCATCCAACTATGTCGACGATTACCCCTTCCTCAAGGGAGCGTACGACGACTCGCTCGAGGGCTACCTGTATCCCAAGACCTATTCTTTGGGCGCGCAGCCTTCCGTCGATGCCGTTATCCGCGCTTTGCTGGACCAGTTCAAGAAGGAAACCGCTGGACTTGAGCTATCGAAGGGCGCCCATGGGTTGGATGCGCAGCAGATCATCTGCCTGGCTTCGCTCATCGAGCGCGAGACCGCCGTGGAGAGCGAGCGTCCGCTGGTCGCGAGCGTTATCTACAATCGACTGAAAGCGGATATGCCGCTTCAGATCGATGCTGCCATCGTGTACGCCCGTGGAGGCGGAAGCCAGGGCGTGACGTATGCCGACCTTGAGATCGACTCTCCGTATAACGTCTACAAGAATCGTGGCCTCACACCGGGTCCGATCTGCTCTCCGAGCATTTCGTCGATCAAGGCGGCGCTTCAGCCGGCCAGCACGGATTACCTCTACTACGTTGCATCTGCTGCTATGGATGGCACCCATCGCTTTACGAGCGACTATGACGAGTTCTTGAAGTATCGTGACGAGTACGGGGCGTCGTTGTAATGCGCTTGTTCTCTCCTTGTCGATATGTGGCTTCCGTTCCGCTTCTGGATCCCGCCGAACTCTGGGCTCAGGGTAAGCGCGCTCTTCTTGTCGATCGCGATAACACGTTGGTTCCACGTGATGCGAGCCGTGCGCCCGAGGACGTGAAGGCATGGCTCGATTCAGCTCGCGACCATGGTTTCGCGTTGTGCATGATCTCCAATAACTGGCACCGCGCCGAGGTGGCGCAATCCGCTGCCGAGCTCGGTATCGATTCCTTCATCGCGTTCGCCTGCAAGCCGCTGCCATGTGCACTTCGTTCGGCCTGCAAAAAGCTCGGCGTAGCTCCTCGGGACACGGTCCTGATCGGCGATCAGCTCTATACCGATGTATGGTCGGCGAACTTCGCTGGAATCGATAGCATCCTCGTCCGCCCGCAGACCTCTGTCGATCTGTGGTACACGCAGGTTTTTCGCGTCTTCGAGCGACGCGCCCTGCGCGACCTGCCGTGTGAAGAGTAGGTGCGTGCTTATGGAACGTATCGACAAGCGCGGGTGCGACCACATCTTCTTCATCGGATTTCTGGGTGCGGGAAAGTCTACGCTCGCCCGCAACCTCGGTGGGATGTTCCATCGGCGGTTCGTTGACACCGATCGCATGGTCGAACGGCAGCAGGGTATGAGCGTTACGGATATTTTCGCAACGTACGGCGAGCCCGAATTCCGCATCATGGAGACGCGCGTCCTCGAGGGCCTGCGGAGCGAACGCAGCCTGCTGGTGAGCTGTGGCGGAGGAATCGTTGAGACCGCGCGCAACATCGATCTTATGCACGAGATGGGGTATTGCGTGTACCTTGATGGCGATATCGATGATTCCCTCCGCCAGATCAGGCGGAGCGATACCCGTCCCGATTTTCGTTCTGCCGAGCATGCGGCTCGCCTGATCGAGCATCGTCGTCCGCTGTATCGAAAATCGGCCGATTTCACCGTTGATATTCGAGGTAAGAGCTTCCTGGATGTTTCTTACGCCGTAGCCGAGTTATTGCTGGAGCGTGGTTTGCTGTGATTCGTCGCCAGTTAATCAATTTTGGAACCAGGAGCACCGATTTCCGCATGGGATTCGGCGCGTTGTCCGAGTTGTCCCGGATGGTTTCCGCGGTAGTCGCGACCCCGAAGCGCGCCGTCATCGTAACGGATGCCTCGCTTGCCAGCGCGCACGGGCTCGAGGTGTCCCGTGCGTTGATCGATGCCGGCTTCACCGTCGAGGACCTGTCTTTTCCATCCGGGGAGCATGTATCGACGCTCGCGTATGCGATGCAGTTGTTCGAGGCGCTGGATCGCAGCGCGATCACGGCGGACGATGTCATCGTCGCCCTCGGCGGCGTGGAAGTATGCTCTCTGGTGACGTATTGCGCGGGTTCGTGGTGCGGTGGAACCACCTATGTGTTGCTGCCCACGACGCTCGATGCCATGGTCACCTCGGCTACGACGATGACCCCGCTCGATACCTCGTCGTCTTCCCAGATGGTTCATGTGGAGCCGCGCGCTTCGCTCGCCGTATGCGATCTGTTCCTGCTGGCTGATTGTTCCGAGGACGAGCTGCGTTCCGGATACGTCGAGCTCATCATGGCGGCCCTTATCGATAGCCGTCGTCAGTGGGAGCGTATGGATTCCATCCTCCCGGGTGCCGTTTCGGGTGAGGAGGTGCCGTTGTACGATCTTATCGGCATGGCGCAATCCGCCCGTGTTCGCGTGCTCACGTCGGCAAATCCCTCGGCGCGTAATGCGATACAGTTCGGGCGCACCACCGCGCGTGCGCTCAAGCGTTGCCTGGGCGACGCCGTGCCCGACTACGCCTTGCTTGCCGAAGGCATGCGCTTCGAGGCTCGTCTCGCCCATGATGTGACCGATTTCGACGTCGACGACGTGTTCGCTTTGGACGACTTGCTCGATGAGGCGGGTATCGGCGAGGTTCCCTTCGACCTGGGTTGCGGTCGTTTTATCGAGGCGCTCAAGGATACTCGCTTCAAGCGATCGAATCGTCTCATGTTCTCGCTTCCCCGCCATCCTGGAACCATTCGTTTCTCGGTTGTCGACGATGAGGTGCTCGAGCGCCACGCCCGGGCGTACCTGGCATCTCGCGCCGAGCTCATGGACGGGCCGCGTTAGGCGCGCGCCGCCGTGCCCCCCGTTGCTGTTACCTACCGTCGTTTCGATGAAAGGATAGATGTAATGACTGAATGCCTGAATGGACCCGCCGGCCGCATCGCCCGCGTGCGCGCGATGATGGACGAGCGCGGATACGACGCGGTCGTCGTGCGCGACGAGGCCAACCTTCGGTGGCTGACGGGCGCCATGGGCGTGTTCGATTACACGTTCGAGTTCCCGCACGTTGCCTTTATCAGCAAAGATTCCTGCTACCTGCATACTGATTCACGATACTTCAACTCGTTTGAGGAGAACCTTCCCTCTGGACACGCTTGGCAGCTCGATATGGACGAGGTTGCGATGACCCGTTGGGTCGCCGATCGAGCCCGTGAGACCAAGAGCTCCGTCATCGCCGTCGAGGACGATATGCAGATTTCGTTCTTCCGCGGTATCGAGCGCAGCTTGGAGGACGTATCGATCTGCGCAGCGTTGCCGCTCATGCATGGCGATATCCAGCGCATGCGCGCGGTCAAGGACGATGAGGAGCTGTCGCTCATGCGCCATGCGCAGTCCATCACCGATGCCGCATTCGAGCATATGTGCGCCTTCCTGCGCCCCGGCCTCACCGAGAAGCAGATTCGCACCGAGCTCGAGACTTTCATGTTCAACAACGGCGCCGATTCCCTTGCATTCTCCTCGATCGTCGCCTCCGGTCCCAACACGGCCAACCCGCACGCGATTCCCGGCGACCGCGTTGTCGAAAAGGGCGACTTCATCCTGATGGATTACGGCGCGGGCTACCGCGATTACCGCAGCGATATGACGCGCACCGTGGTCATGGGCGAGCCGTCCGCCGAGCAGAGGGCGCTCTACGATCTGGTTCGCCGTACGCACGAGGAATGCGCCGCCGCCATCCACGCGGGCGTCGATGGTCACGAGATCCACAAGCTCTCGCAGAAGATCATCGGTGACGCCGGGTACGGCGCCTACTACGGTCACGGCCTGGGCCACGGCGTCGGCATCGACATCCACGAGCTGCCCAACCTGGGCCGCACGAGCAACGTCCTCGCTGCGGGTTCCGTCGTGACGGTTGAACCTGGCGTGTACCTGCCGGGCGTCGGCGGCGTGCGCCTCGAGGACTACGGCGTGGTCACCGCCGATGGCTTCGAGCCCTTTACGCGTTCCACTCACGACCTCGTCGTCATCGACTGCTAGATACGCTTCGTTTCATTCCTTGGCAGCGCTCCTTGCGAGTTGCGTATCGTGTGTGCGCTTCACGGGGGAGCGCCGGCATGAGGTATAATCGACTAGTTATAAGCTCAGCGGCATGTTCCGTACAGAGAAAGGCACTTCCATGGCATCCATCTCCACTGCTGATTTCAAGAACGGCATGGGTCTGCGCATCAAGGACAAGGTGTGCACCCTCGTAGAGTTCCAGCACGTCAAGCCCGGTAAGGGCGGCGCGTTCGTCCGCTATAAGACCAAGGACATCAAGACCGGCCGCGTCGTCGAGCAGACCTGCAACGCTGGTTCCAAGTTCGAGAGCGTCCAGCTCTTCACCAAGGAGATGCAGTATCTCTACAACGACGGCGTCGACTTCATCTTCATGGACAACGAGACCTACGAGCAGGTTTCCGTTCCCGCTGATTTCGTGGGCGACAACGCCAAGTGGCTTCGCGAGAACGACACCTGCCAGCTGCTCTACGCCGAGGAGGAGCTCATGGGCGTGAACCCGCCCATGTTCATTATCGCCGAGGTCACCGAGACCGTTCCCGGTGCAAAGGGCGACACCGTTCAGGGCGCTTACAAGCCCGCCACCATCGACACCGGCGCCGTGGTCCAGGTCCCCATGTACCTCAACGAGGGCGAGAGCATCAAGGTCGACACCCGTACGGGCGAGTTCGTTTCCCGCGCCTAGCTTTATTTCATTCATGATCTAAGGAGGAGACTATGTCCGAAGAGATCAAGATCGCCGGAATGGGAATTGCTCCCGAGGTCCTGGCCGCCATCGTCTCGCGTGCTGTCGAGGAGATCGAGGGCGTTGCCGCTGTCGGCGTCAAGGACATCGCCACCAACCTCGTGTCGATGTTCTCCGCACGCGGTCCGATCGCGGGTCCGTCGGTCGAGGCCGCTGTCGTCGACGATACGCTGGCCATCACCGTCCACGTCACCGTTTTCTTTGGCTATCCCTTCAAGAAGCTTGCCGAATCGATTCGCGAGGCCGTTTCCCGCGCCATCGACGCCCAGGTTGGTGTCGAGGTGTGCTCGGTCGATGTCTGCATCGACGGCCTCGTTTTCCCCAAGGAGTAATGCGTGAGTCTAAAAGTGGAACGCGGGCGAACCCTTGCCCGTAGCCAGGCGCTTCAGATCATCTTCCAGGCCGAGGCGCTCGACCTGTCCGTCGACGATGTCCTTGCCGGCGACTACCTTCTTTCTAAAGGCCCGCTCGATGCCTATGCAGTCGAGCTCGCACGCGGTTGCCATGACCAGATCGATCGCATCGATTACGCGCTGCAGTCGGTCTCGCACAATTGGAGCCTGTATCGCATGCCCGGCACCGATCGCAACCTGCTTCGCCTTGCGGTGTACGAGATGCGGTTCCTCGATGGCGACGAAGCAATCGATGACGCCGTGGTGATCAACGAGGCCGTCGAGATCTCGAAGGCTTACGGCACGGACGAGTCGTCTCGCTTCGTGAACGGCGTTCTGGGGCGCATCGCTCGCATGGACCAGCTCCCCGAGCCGCCTCAGGACGAGACCGATGAGGTCGAACTCGACGACGAAGAGGCCGACGCGCTCTCGAATGATGATGAGGCTCTTGAGTTCGCTCAGTCCGAATGCGAGGTTGTGCCGCTCGCTTCCGAGGGTGAGTAGGCATGGCCGACACCACGGTCAAGACGTTCGATGACATCACCGAGCGCCTCGACGAGATCATCGCCACCGTTCGCTCGAAGGATACGTCGCTCGAGCGCAGCCTGGATTTGTTTGACGAAGCCATTCGTTTGGGTTCGAAGGCCGTCGACATGGTTGACCAGTTCGAGCTCTCGCCGCGCGAAGCCGACCTTCTGGACGCCGATTCCAAGTCGGATATCGAGGCATCGGCTGCGGATCCCTCGAGCCCCGAGGACGCGTCATGAAGCGCGTTCGACTCGACGACGAATTGATTTCACAGGGCATCTGCGAGAATCGCGCAGATGCCCTGCGCACATTGATGGCCGGCCTCGTCTCCTCCGGTGGAGAGCGGCTGTCATCTCCGGGTATGAAGGTCGTGCCGGGCATCGAGCTCCACGTGAAGGGCCGTATTCCCTATGTGGGTCGCGGCGGGGTCAAGCTCGCAGGTGCCCTTGATTCGTTTTCAATCGACCCCGACGGCCTTGCATGCCTCGATGTGGGATGCTCCACGGGCGGGTTTACCGATTGCCTTTTGAAGCGCGGGGCGTCGCGGGTCATCTCGGTCGATGTGGGCCGCGCCCAATTCGATTGGTCGCTTCGCCAGGACGCCCGGGTGACGCTGCTCGAGCGTACGAATATCGTCGAGCTTCCCGGGCTCGGGTATTCAGCCTGTTGCGACCTGGCTGTCTGCGACGTGTCGTTTACGAGCGTCGGCGCGGTCATCGATGCCGTCTTGTCCGTCCTGAGCGATGAGGGCGCATTCGTAACCCTGGTTAAACCTCAGTTCGAAGCCCCTTCGAGCCAAGTCGGCGAAGGTGGCGTCGTGCGAGACCCCCGTGTTCATCACGAGGTGCTTGGTCGCGTGATCGGGCTCTTCGCGGACAAGGGCCTGTATCCGGTCGATGTGTGCGCGTCTCCCATTACCGGCGCGAAGGGAAATCGCGAGTTCTTTCTTTATGGTGATCGCATGCGCTTCTCGACATCGTCTCCCAGCGAGCTGGAGGCGCAGGTCGAGAGCCTCATCGCGAAGGCGGAGCTGCTATGAAGGTGTTCTTAGTCCCTAATTTCTATAAGCATGAAGCCGTGCAGAGCGGTTTGACGCTCGAGCTTTGGCTTGGTCGTCAGGGCTACGAGGTTGCCTGGGCCGCCGACCAGCGCTCGGGCATCACGGAACCTGCCGATATCGACGGGAGCGACCTGGTCATCTCCCTCGGCGGCGATGGTACGCTGCTGCGTGCCGTTCGACTGGTGGGGGACCGTGAGATTCCGATTCTGGGTCTTTCCTACGGCCATCTGGGGTTCTTGACGGCAGCGAGCCCGGAGGACCGCGATATTCTCGGCGTCGTCTCCGATGCCCTTGCCGGCGAGATGCATGTGAGCCGTCGTTCACGGCTGGATGTCCGCGTTTACTCCGAGCGAGAGGACGGCTCCGCTGCAGAAATAAGGTCCAGCGCCCTGAACGATATGGCGCTCGCGCGCGGTCCCTTGTCCGATATGGTCGAATTCGATATGACGGTATCCGGGCACCATATCGATCGCTTGCGTGGCGACGGCGTGGTCGTCTCGACCGCTACGGGCTCAACCGGTTACGCTTTGTCTGCCGGCGGCCCTATCGTCAACCCCGAGTTCACGGGTATGGTATGTGTTCCCATCGCGCCCCACACCATCCAGGCGCGCGCTTTTCTTACGTCGCCGTCGGACGTCGTCGAGGTGACGATGTCGACGTCTCGTCCGTCTGTTCCCGCCATCGCGGTCGATGGGCAGTTCCTTGATCCCGAGGGCGTAGTCGATCGCGTCGTCGTGTCGCGCGCCGTCCATGACGCGCTGCTGCTCGACTACGGCCCCGAAAGCTTCTACGCCTCGGTGTCCCGCGTTTTCTACGGAGTGCGTCGCCATGATTGATGAAATCCGCGTCGAGAATCTCGCGCTTATCCGCGAAGCGTCCGTCGTGGTGGGCGATGGACTCACGGTCCTGACGGGCGAGACGGGTGCCGGCAAGACGGCTCTTCTTTCGGCTTTGAAGCTGTTGATGGGGGAGCGCGCCGATGCTTCGGCGGTTCGCGAGGGTGCCGACGCCTTGCGCGTGGAGGGCCGTCTGTATCGCGACCTCGATGACCCCGAAGGCTTTTCCGTGGTTCGCACCGTTTCAGCCGATGGCCGTAGCCGTGTGAAGATCGATGGGGCCATCGCCAGCGTGCGGGAGCTTTCCGCTCGGGTCAGACCCCTTGTCGACCTCTGCGGTCAGCATGAGCATCAACGTCTGCTGGACCCTTCCTACCATGCCGAGATGGTCGACGCCTGGGCGGGCGAACCCGTACAGGCCTCTCTTGCCGCATATCGCGAGGCGTGGCATGCCCTTCGTGCTGCCACCGAGGAGCGCGAGCGCGTCGAGGCCGCCGTACGAACTCAGGGCGCTCAGCTCGATGAGGCCCGGTTCTGCGCGGATCGCATCGCCGAAGTGGATCCTCGTCCCGGTGAGTACGAAGAGCTCGAGGCGGCGCTTCCCCGCGCCGAGTATGCGGAATCTCTCGCTCGTTGCGCCCATGATGCTCAGGCAATGCTGTCCGATGAGGGAGGGTCGCTCGATGCGCTTAATTCCGCCATCGCCGACTTATCGCGGATGGCCCGGGTCGATTCCGCATTGGGTGCGTTTGCCGATACCCTTTCCGAGGCTTCGATCATCATCGAAGATGCAGCCTCCAGCCTGCGTGCCTATCGCGACGGCATCGAGCTCGATCCAATCGAGCTAGCACGCTCCCAAGAGCGTTTCAGCTCCCTCAAGGGCCTCATGCGCCAGTTTGGACCTTCCATGGACGATGTGTTTCGTCGCTATGAGGAAGCCCAGGAGCTGCTGAGCTTGGTCGACGAGGGGGGCGATCGGTTGCGCCGGGCCCGTGCGGCGGAGGATGCAGCCGAGAGCGCGTTGCAGGATGCTGCGCGGCTCCTTATGAAGCGTCGTGCTGCCGCGGGGCCTCGATTCTGCCGCGAAACCATGCGCCATATGCAGCGTCTCGAGATGGTCGGTGCCGAACTCGTCTGGGACCAGAGGGTTCTTTCGCGCGAACGCTGGAGCGCGTCTGGTCCCGCGAGCTGCGAGCTGCTGTATCGAAGCGGCAGCGGTCTTGCGGCGCGGCCTTTGCGCCGTATCGCCTCGGGTGGCGAGCTCTCCCGCGTCCTGCTTGCAACGAAGGTCGTGCTCGGTTCGGCGGATACCGCTTCGACCCTCGTATTCGACGAGGTCGATGCCGGCGTGGGCGGTGCCACCGCTCGCTCGCTCGCTGCGGTGCTCTCGGATCTGGCTCGAACGCATCAGGTTATCGTTGTCACGCACCTCGCGCAGGTGGCGGTGGCGGCATCCCATCACTATGTGGTGCGCAAGACCCCTGCCGACGACGGCGTTCCCGTCACGTCCCTCGAGGCGGTAGATGGAGAAGAGCGTGTGGAGGAAGTCGCACGCATGCTTTCAGGCGAGCAGTCCGAAGCATCGCTTGTCCACGCGCGCTCGCTGTTGGGTTGGTCCTAGTCCGTCAACGCATCGACGAGCAGCTCGAGCGCGCGGGCGTATCCCCGTATTCCTTCGCCGCTTACCGTCGTGATGCATGCATCGCGGATATAGGATCTTTGTCGGAACGCTTCGCGTTCTTCGATCGCTGAGACGTGCACCTCTATGGTGGGGATGCCCACGGCTGTTATGGCATCGAGCAGGGCGATGCTCGTGTGCGTATAGGCGGCGGGATTGATCACGATTCCGTCGTACACGCCATACGACATCTGGATGGCGTCGACGAGGGCTCCCTCGTGGTTTGACTGGAAGCAGTCGAGCGTTTCGACCCCGAGGCGCTCGGCGGTTTCATGGCAAACCTCGACGAGCTGCTCGTATGTCTCGTTTCCGTAGATATCAGGCTCCCGGATCCCCAGCATATTGATGTTGGGCCCATTGATGACAAGCAGTTTCATGCTCGCTCCTAGCGGTTTGGATATGCGGCGCGCTCGAGCTTCGACAGGACGTCGCGCGCCGTATCGGCGGCGGTTCCCTGGGCGTCGACAACGATATCGGCCCAGGTCCGGTACGCGTGCATGCGCCGTGCCGCCAGCTGCTCGACGCCTTCTCGCTTGCTCAACGGCCGTCCATCTACCGAGAGCTCGGCAAGCGGGCGGTCAAGCATGACGATGCGGCTGTTCTGATGGAGCAATTCGTAGTTAGCCGTTCGTTCGACCACGCCGCCCCCGCAGGAGATAACGGTGCCGCTTTTCGACGCCGTTTCCTGCAGCACGCGCGTCTCCTCCTCGCGAAAGGCTGCCTCACCATGCTTGTTTATGAAATCCTCGCACGTCATGGCGTGTCGTTCGGCGATGACGTGGTCGGTATCGATGTGAGGACGCCCGGTGAGTTCCGAGATGGATCGGGCTACCTGCGTTTTGCCGGAGCCCGGCATGCCGATAAGAACGATGTTCTCCTCGGCGGATGCGAGATGGCGGGTCACCTCGAGCATACGTTCGTGCGAGATGACCTCTCCCGTATAGAGTTCCACGGCCCGCGCTGCCTGCGCGACGAGCATGAGCAGTCCGCCCGCGCACGGGATGCCGCGTCGCTCCGCCTGCATCATCAAGTCGGTGCGCGCCGGGTTGTATACGATATCGATGAGTCCTTCGAGCCCTGAGAGGGCATCCAGGCTGCATACGCTTGCTGGGCATGCTGGATACATACCGACGGGCGTGCAGTTGACGGCAACCGCCGCGTGGCCCCAGCGTCCGAGGTCGTCGTAGGTCACCGCGCCCGCACGGGCTACGGGATGCACCTCCATGCCGAGGTCCGATAGAACCGTGCAACACGTTGATCCGGCGCCGCCGTCACCGCCGAAGACCAGGGCGGTCTTGCCTGCAAGGTCGATCTCCATGCTCTGGATGAGCACGCGAAAACCGTAATAGTCCGTGTTGTCTCCACGTAGGCGACCGTCGGGCAGACGCGTGATGGTGTTCACGTTGCCAAGCCGCCGGGCGATGGGGGAGACATCATCAAGGTATGGCATGACATCCCGTTTATAGGGAATGGTCACGTTGATGCCTTCCCAGCTGTCGCCAGCTAGAAACGATGCGACTTCTTCGGGTTCGCGTTCGAATGTGCGGTAGTCCAGGCCGGCGAGCTCGCGGTAGATCACCGGGGTATAGCTGTGTCCGAGCGATCTGCCTAAAACACCGTACGGTCTCTGTTTCATTCGAGTACCTCCATCGTTGTTACTCGTGGACGGCATGGCGCCCGTCCGATCCGGCTGCCTCGGGGGATGGGCTTGCGTCGCGCGACGGCATGGCGCTGCATTCGAGTTGCCGAAGCGCAAGGACCTGTTCCGCTTTGTTGGCATCCATGATATGGGTGAAGAGGGCGCGCATCGTATCCGCGCGCTGCGGGGCGACTCGCTCCGCGACCCATGCGAGCTTGAGCTGCTCGCGCTCGGGGTCGTATAGGGGTGCACCGGTCGCCTGCTTTGCCTTTGCTATTGCAGCGGCCATATCGAGCCGTGCATCGAGCAGGGTGACAAGGTCGTTGTCGATGCGATCTATCTTTTGGCGAAGTTCATCGAGCTGCATGGCGCGCTCCTTACATCACGGTATACGGGGGTCACGCTTCCAGTGGGGGCATGACGGGAGTCGCGTCCTCGAGCAGGGCGTCAAGCAAGGCGAGCGCGCAGACCGCTTCGGCAACGGGAACGGCTCGTGGCACGATGCACGGGTCGTGTCTTCCGCGAATGGAAAGAACGGTTTCGTGCCCCTCAACCAGGTCGACGCTCTCCTGCTTGCGGCCTATCGAGGGCGTTGGCTTTATTGACATGTTCCAGACGATGGGCAGCCCCGTGGTGATGCCCCCGAGGATTCCCCCTGCGTTGTTCGACATGGGCTGCGCGGTTCCATCGACCAGGTGATAGGGGTCGTTGTGCTCGCTGCCGTAGCGTCGCGCGGATGCAAAGCCGTCGCCGAATTCGACGCCCTTGACCGCCGGGATACCGAAGGCGATGCGTGCGATCCGATTCTCGATGCCGTCGAACATAGGGTCTCCGATTCCAGCCGGCATGCCGTAGGCGACGCACTCAACCGTACCGCCCACGCTGTCGAGGGAGAGTTTGGCATGGGAAATGGTATCGCGCATGGCGCTCGCAGCGTCCGGGTCGATGCAGGGAAGGGAATTGCTTCGAATGGAATCGATCTGCTTCGGGACGATGTGCATGGCGTCGAGCGGCTCGTCCACAACGGGACGGGGCCCCAATGCGGAGATATGAGCTGCTATTCTCACGCCATGGCGGGCAAGCACCTGTTTTGCGATACCGCCCGCGATGCAAAGCGGAGCGGTGAGCCTCCCGGAAAAATGGCCGCCGCCCGCTTCGTCGTGATGGCCGCGATATTTGATGAATGCAGTGTAATCGGCATGTCCCGGTCGCGGAATCCGGCCAAGCTCCTCGTAGTCGACGGAGCGGGTGTCGTCGTTGACGATGACGCCGGCGATGGGGGCTCCGCACGTGTATCCGTCGACGATTCCGGATACGATGCGCACCTTGTCGGCCTCGTTTCGGCTGGTGGCGGTGGCGTCGCGGCCGGGTGCACGCCGATCGAGGAATCGCTGCAGCTCATCGAGG
>NZ_JADNJJ010000170.1:0-1547 GCF_015554865.1 Collinsella sp. D33t1_170424_A12
GTCCTCCCAAACCGGGCGCACCTTCTCCCCTTCCGTCGTGGTTCCGTGATCCAAGATTTCGCGGCACATGCTCACGAACTGCTGGTCGGCCTTGCTCATATCCGGCTCCTCTCGCACGCAGCCCGCGCGCGTCGAATAACGTACCTGCTGCTGTGTACCCGCCGCGTCCCCCTTGATGACGCGGATGGCGGCCCATCACACGATGCCCAAACGATATGCACGAAAACGGCCCGCCGGAGAAACGACGGGCCGTATGCGCTACCGCTTGTTGCGCATCTGCTGCTCCATAGCGCGCAGCATATCCATCTCGCTTCCGCCGGAAGCGCCTCCGAAGGGGTTCGCGCCACCCATGAGCTGGTTCATGTTCGTACCGCCCATGCCGGGGATGCCGGGCATACGCATCTTCTTGCCCTTCTTGCCCTTTTTACCCTTCTTGCCGCCACCGGCCATCTGCTGGGTCATGGAGCGCATCTTGCCCATCATCTTGTTCATCTCGCCCCACTGCTTCATAAGGGCGTTCACGTCGGCAGGCGTGGTTCCGGAACCGCGGGCAATGCGCGCGCGGCGCTGGCCGTTGATGATGCCGGGCTTCTCCCGCTCCTCCTTCGTCATGGACATGATCATCGCCTCGTTGCGCTCGAACACGCTCTCGTCGAGGTTGCCGCCCATCTGGTTGAGGGCGCGCTGGCCGCCGGGAAGCATGCCGAGGATGCCCTTCATGCCGCCCATCTTCTTGACGGCGCGCATCTGCTCGAGCATGTCGTTCATGGTGAAGCCCTCGCGCAGCATGCGCTCGGCAGCTTCGATCTGCTCGGCGTCGGCCATCTCCTGGGCCTTCTCGATGATGCCGATGACATCGCCCATACCGAGGATGCGCTTGGCCATGCGCTCCGGGTTGAAGACCTCGAGCGACTCGGGTTTCTCGCCCATCGAGACGAACTTGATGGGCTTGCCGGTAACCTGGCGCACCGAAAGGGCGCCGCCGCCGCGGGCATCGCCGTCGAGCTTGGAGATGATGACGCCGTCGAAGTCGGTGCGCTCAGCGAAGGTGGAGACCACGTTGACGATGTCCTGGCCGGTCATGGCGTCGACGACCATGAGCACCTGGTCGGGCTTGACCGCCTTCTTGATATCGACGGCCTCCTGCATCATCTGTTCATCGATCTGCAGGCGACCGGCGGTATCGACGATGACCACGTCGCGCATGTGGTCGACGGCTTCGCGGATGGAGGCGCGGGCGATCTCGACGGGATTCTTGCCGTCGCCGCGGAACACCGGCACGCCGATCTCGCCGCCGAGCGTGGCGAGCTGGTCGGCAGCGGCGGGACGATAGACGTCGCAGGCTGCGAGCAGGGGGCTCTTGCCCTGCTTCTTGAGCATGTAGGCGAGCTTTACGGCCGCAGTGGTCTTACCGGAGCCCTGCAAGCCGACAAGCATGATGACGTTGGGGATGCGGCTGGACAGCACGAGCTTGCTCTCGGTGGCACCGAGCAGCTCGATGAGCTCGTCGAGGACGATCTTCACGACGTTTTGTGCCGGGGAGAGCG
>NZ_JADNJJ010000171.1:0-3754 GCF_015554865.1 Collinsella sp. D33t1_170424_A12
CGCGCGTTCCCCGAGATCGACGGCTTCAAGCCCTCGCACCGCAAGCTGCTCTACACCATGTACAAGATGGGCCTGCTGAAGGGCGACCGCCAGAAGAGTGCCAACATCGTAGGCCAGACCATGAAGCTCAACCCGCACGGCGACGCCGCCATCTACGAGACGATGGTCCGCCTCGCCACGGGCAACGAAGCGCTGCTCGCACCCTTCGTCGAGTCCAAAGGCAACTTCGGCAAATACTACTCGGGCGACCTGAGCTACGCCGCCTCGCGTTACACCGAGGCCAAGCTCTCCCCCATCTGCGCCGAGATCTTCAAGGATATCGACAAGGACCCGGTCGACTTCGTCGACAGCTACGACGGCGCCATGAAGGAGCCGCGCCTGCTGCCCACCACGTTCCCCAACATCCTGGTATCGGCCAACAAGGGCATCGGCGTGGCCATGGCCTCCGACATCTGCGGCTTCAACCTCAACGAGGTCTGCACCGCCACCATGCACTTCCTGCAGGATCCAAACTGCGACCTGCTAGAATACATGCCCATGCCCGACTTCTCCACCGGCGGCGAGATCATCTACCGCCGCGAGGAGATGGAGCGCATCATCGAGACGGGCCTGGGCAGCTTCCAGATCCGCTCGCGCTGGCGCTGGATCCCCGAAGAGCGCATCATCGAGGTCTACGAGATCCCCTACACCACCAAGACCGACGTCATCATCGACCGCATCATCAAGCTCTCCAAGGAGGGCAAGGTGCGCGAGATCGCCGACATCCGCGACGAGACCGACCTCTCCGGCCTGCGCATCGCCATCGACCTGAAGCGCGGCGTGGACCCCGAGAAGCTCATGGCCAAGCTCTATCGCAGCACCACGCTGCAGGATTCGTTCTCGTGCAACTTCAACGTGCTGGTGGACGGCTATCCGCGCGTGATGGGCGTGCGCCAGATCCTGCATGAGTGGGTCGCATGGCGCATCCAGTCGACGCGCCGCCGCGTGAACTTCGATCTGGGCAAGAAGTCCGAGCGCCTGCACCTGCTGCACGGCCTCGAGGCCATCCTCCTCGATATCGACAAGGCCATCGCCATCATCCGTGGCACCAAGCTCGAGGCCGAGGTCGTGCCCAACCTGATGCGCGGCTTCGATATCGATGAGACCCAGGCCGAGTTCGTAGCCGAGCTCAAGCTGCGCAACATCAACGAGGAGTACATCCTCAACCGCACCAAGGACATCGCGAAGCTCGAGGGTGAGATCGCCGAGCTCGAGGAGATCCTCTCGAGCGAGGACAACATCAAGAAGGTCATTTCCGACGAGCTGGCGGCGGTCAACAAGAAGTACGTCATGCCGCGCCGCACGGGCCGCATCGAGCCGTCCGACGTGATCGAGGTGAGCCTGGAGCCCGAGGTCGAGGAGTACCCGGTCACCATCATGCTCTCCCGCGAGGGCTATCTCAAGAAGATGACGGATCGCGTGCTGCGCAAGGGCGCCGCGCTCAAATACAAGGATGGCGACGAGCCGTTCATCGAGTTCCCGTCTGCCAACACGCACGAGCTGCTGGTGTTCACCAACATGAGCCAGGTATACAAGTGCAAGGTCGCGGCGTTCGAGGACACCAAGTCCGCGCAGCTGGGCTCGTACCTGCCCACCGACCTGGAGATGGAACCGGACGAGAGCGTTATCTGGGTCATCGACCCCGAGGACTACAAGGCCGACGTGCTGTTCATCTTCGAGAACGGCCGCGCCGTGCGCGTCGCGCTGGCGGGCTACGTCACCAAGACCAACCGCAAGCGCCTCAAGAACGCCATCTACGGCGGCTCCAAGCTGCTCTACGCGCAGGTGCTTAAGGAGGATCGCGACATCGCGCTGGTCTCCAACGACTTCCGCCTGATGAACTTCAACACGTCGCTGCTCAAGACCAAGACGACCACCAGCACGCAGGGCGTCCAAGCGTTCACCGCCAAGAAGGGGCGTATCGTCACATCCGTGAGCACGACCGAGGAGGTGCTGGGCGCGGGCGTCTCGACGGAGAAGTTCACCGCGCAGAGTCTGCCCTGCGCCGGCGCGCTCATGAAGGAAGACGACATGCCGAGCTTGTTCGACTAGGGGCTGGCAGCGCCCGCGCCGACCGGTCGGCTCGTCCGGCTGGCGCAGGTGTGCGCATGGGCACGAACTCGACAGCGTGCCCATGCACGCCTGAGGCTCAGACAACGACTCCGATCATTAAACACTCCGTGCAGCGGCTGATTCCGCCGACAACTCGCCTTGGATGGGCCATCTGCGACACCCAAATGCGTACCCATCATGTCGTACCTATCACGTTTTTCGTATTCGATTCCGGATTTGCCAAGTAGCTGTCGATTCTGTATCAATAAAAGCGTATGTCAACAAAGTGCGACTACTTTGGTATACAGAGCACTTTTTGCAAATCCGTACGAAAAACGCGACCAATACGACAAACCTCGACGCGCGAGCCCTGAGATACCAACAGCTGCAGGAAGCACACAGGCCTCAGCAGCTTGGCTCGCAAAGGTTGCCCAAAGGTTGCCAGGATTGTAGAAGCAACCTTGAAAGGCCTTGGCGCAGAGCGTTTGCTCGGGCAGCGGAAAACGACGCTCAATCCACCCAGCGATGCAAGCATGCCAGGAGCCGGCCCATTACAGTTTGAGACGTCCGTAAGGTCTGCCCTCGCCGCGTACATCGGGCTGCCCTCGCCGTGGGCGCAGTGCATGCGCCCGGCGCGGCCCAGCATCTCGGTCGCGGCGAGCTCGCGATACGAAGCGCCCCGGAATGCGCTCTTGCTCGTCCACTCATATGACCCATTCGCACGAAAACCTGGTGGCCGGGCATCTCAGTCGGAGGCATTGCCAAGGGCGCGCTGCATTATGGCCCAACCCGCACTCCCGACAAGCGCAAGGCACCCATCGAACTCCGCGTGGCCGCAGGGGCGTCACAACTCCGCCGGTGCACGACCACCCAGTGCGTTGTGCGGCATGACGTTCCATGCGGCCATCCAGACGCCCAGGATCTCGTTGAGATCTTCCATCGTGCTCACGCACGTCTCTTCCAAATCCCCAAGGGAGCGCTTCATCAGCTCGGTGGGCATGATCTTCCCATCCTCGTGAGCGATGTCGAACACAACGCTCTCCCATGTCGCCTTGAGGGCGAACCGGTCCGCGAGCTCGCGGTACCGATCCGCCAGCTGGACGCGGAAAACGGCAAGCTGCTCGGGATCTTCGAAGTCCACATCGGGAAACTGCGCCTCGAGCGATCCGCTCGCCACGCCTCCACGGGGCCCGTACGTCTGGCGCGCCAGCTCCAGGAACGAGGGGCGCTCGCCACCTTCTTCTCTGAGAACCTCTTTCATATGGTCCGCTATCACAACCGGGTAGAAGGCAACCACGTTGCCCGGGAAGAACCATTCGCCGCCCGACTTTGCGAGACGTGCCACGATGACCCCGCACGACCCCTTCCCGCCCTGACGGAAAAGCCCCTCGGAAAGCGAATAGTCGCGCACCTGGAATGTGTTGCCGGTGAAGGCGTCCTGCAGCTCGAGGCGATGTGCGGCTATATCGATGCGCTCGACTGAGAACATGCTGCTAAACTGGCATTTTTCCGCCTCGCGAAGCTGGCTCAGGTAGCCGTTACCGCGCCGGTCGGGATTCTCCTCGCAATACATTTCGACACCCGTAAGGCCACCCTCCAGGGGCCTATCGAAGATGGCCCACTCCAGCGAAAGATCATGAAGGCGCTCGACATCCTCATATGG
>NZ_JADNJJ010000172.1:0-1095 GCF_015554865.1 Collinsella sp. D33t1_170424_A12
AACCCCCGTTTGACGGGGAGTGGGTGGAGCTCGGAGATGTGACGCGACCGTCTTCTCGCCGGAATAAGCTGGGAAAATGCCGCCTTGTTTACAGCGTCACTAATTCACAGGGTTTTGTGCTCTCCGCTGATTACTTTTCAAAGGAGGTTTTCAGCAAGGAACTCACAGCTTATAAAGTGGTGGAAAAGGGCCAAATTGCGTATAACCCATCGCGCATCAACGTTGGCTCAGTTGCTTTGCAAGATAAAGAAGCTGAAGTGGTTGTCAGTCCTCTTTATGTTGTTTTTTCTGTTGATGAAAACCGATTGAACCCTGCCTACCTTCTTCGCTTTCTGAAGAGTGAGTCTGGGTTGAAGCAGATAGGGTTTCAGTCAATTGGAACTGTTAGGAACAACTTAAGATATGACGGGCTGAGCAAGATCAACCTGGTCGTTCCACCTGTGGATGAACAGGAAAGAAGGCTCCATATACTTGTTGCCATCGAGAGGCAGCTCGAGACGGCGCGGGATATCATTTTGCGTTTTGACGATTTGGTTAAATCCCGGTTTGTCGAGATGTTTGGGGACCCATGCGATCCTGATTCATCAAAACTCCCGGGCTTTCCTCTTAAGAATATTTGCGACCTGCGCATCGGTCCATTCGGAAGTGCGTTGCATAAAGAGGACTACATTGTGGGCGGTCACCCTGTGGTCAATCCCTCGCATATTGTCGACGGTCGCATCGAGGTGGATAACTCATTGACTGTTGGAGACGATAAGTTTGCATCGATGGGGCCATATCATCTTCGAAGGGGTGACGTGGTGCTTGGTAGGCGTGGTGAGATAGGACGATGTGCCGTTGTTGACATTGAAGGGCTGCTCTGTGGGACGGGAAGTATGATTCTGAGGCCGCACGCGGATGTGTGCAGTAGCGATTATTTGCAGCGCGTGGTTTCGTTCCCGTCGTTTTCGACTTCATTGGAGCGGCAGGCAGTGGGGGTGACAATGAAAAACCTGAACGCCAAGATAGTCGGCAGCGCCGTGGTTGTTCTGCCTCCCCTTGTCCTCCAACAAGAGTTCGCTGCCTTCGTCGCCGAGGTCGACAAATCGAGGTTTA
>NZ_JADNJJ010000173.1:0-2240 GCF_015554865.1 Collinsella sp. D33t1_170424_A12
TCTCCACCGGCTTCGTCGAGGCCGACGGCACTAAGACGTTCCGCCCCTACGCCGAGATCACCCGCTGCGACATGGCTGCGTTCCTGCACCGCATGGCGGAGAAGGACCTGGTGAAGTAGCAGGCTCATAATGGGATATGCCTTACGGCATAATCTCGGGTGAAAGCACCGCTCCTTCGGGGGCGTGCTTTTGATAAAGTAAACATCGTTTCGGTTGCTTGCGCAGCGTTGTCGCCTCTGTTGCTCGGCAGGGCGCCGCGCTGCGCTGCAATAGTACTGTTCGTACAGCAAGTAGGAGGATGAATGAATCGAACTGTTTCGAGTAATCGGACAATTTGGTCGTTCATCCTCTGCTCCCTGACGCTGTGTGTGTTAACGGCATTCGGTGCCGCCACACCTGTTTGGGCTGCAGAGGGTGACTACCAGATTTATCCCACTCCGCATGCGGTGACCTACGCCGAGGGCACGCAGACGCTTCGCAAGGAAGCGAACGTCGTGCTCGAGGACGGCATCGATGCGGATACCGAAGCGCGCCTCAACGAGTCTCTGGCTCTGAAGGGCATGAAGGCCAAGAAGGCCAAGGGGCTCGGTGGCAAGCGCTCCACCAACATCCTGGTGGGCGTCAAGGGCTCCAACGGCGTCGTCGACAAGATGGTGGCCGAGCTCACCAAGGCCGGCGAGCTGACCGTGGCCGACGACCTGTTCAGCAAGACCGATGCGTATCTGCTCGCTTCGCTGCCCGCCAAGGGCGATACGCCCGACCGCGTGATCGTTCTGGGCGCCAGCACCGACGCCGCATACTACGGTCTGACCACCCTGTACCAGATCCTGCAGCAGGCCGACGGCGCATCTCTGCGCGCCTTCACCGTTGCAGACTACGCTGACGTCATCACCCGTGGCTTCATCGAGGGCTACTATGGCAATCCCTGGAGCACCGAGGACCGCGTCAACCTCATGAAGTGGGGCGGCTATTACAAGCTCAACGCGTACGTGTACGCTCCCAAGGACGACCCCAAGCACAATGCTCAGTGGCGCACCCTGTACACCGAGCAGGAGCTCAAGGAGAAGATCGCTCCGCTGGCCGAGGCCGGCAACGCTTCCAAGTGCCGTTTCGTGTACGCGCTGCATCCCTTCATGAGCAACCCCATCACCAACGCGAACTACGATGAGTCCGTCGCCATCCTGAAGAAGAAGTTCATCCAGGTCATGGATAACGGCGTCCGCCAGATCTCCATCCTGGCAGACGACGCCGGCAATCAGGGCAACGCGCTCTACATCAAGCTCTGCAAGGAGATGACCGAGTGGATTCGCGAGCAGCAGAAGGCCACCAACGAGGACGGTTCGCTTAAGTACCCCGGCCTCAAGGACACCATCATCTTCTGCCCGGTGAACTACATGGGCTACGGCGAGGGCTGGTATAGCCAGCTTCCCGACAACATCCAGGTCGTTAATACCGGCGGTCGCGTCTGGGGCAAGATCGATGGCAACTTCGCCTCGGCTTTCCAGCGCAACTCCGGCGTTGCTCCCTTCATGTGGATCAACTGGCCGTGCTCCGATAACGACAAGGACGCCCTGCACATGGGCGGCCACAACAACTTCCTGGGCTCCGATGTGAAGCCGGGCCAGGTCAAGGGCGTCGTGCTCAACCCCATGCAGCAGTCCGAGCCTTCCAAGCAGGGCATCTTCATGAATGCCGACTTCACCTGGAACCTTTGGAAGTCCGAGGACCATGCCAACCAGGCGTGGGAGGATTCGTTCTCCTACGTCGACCATAACTCCCCGGTCGCAACGGCTGGCTCCAACGCTCTCAAGTCCCTCTCCGGCCATGCCCTGCGCATGTACGGCGGTGGCGCTACGTGGGAGAACGGCGAGTCCGCTGCTATCAAGGACAAGCTCGCCGCGTTCCGCACCAAGCTTTCCACCGGCACCGTGACCGAGGACGACGTCACCGAGATGACCCAGATCTTCACCGAGCTGAAGAAGATCGCCGAGTCCTATCGTGCTGGCGCCGGCAACAAGGCCATGCTCAACCAGATCGTGTACTGGGTCGACGCCATGTCCGAGCAGTCCGAGGCCGCCCTTCTCGAGCTCGAAGCCGTTAAGGCCGATCTCAAGGGTGACAAGTCCACGCTGATCGCCAAGTACTCCGAGGGCACCGCCAAGCTGGACGAGGCCAACGGCCACGGCTATCACTACGTGAACCACACCGAGTATGCCCGTATCGGCAAGGCGCACATCGTG
>NZ_JADNJJ010000020.1:0-8406 GCF_015554865.1 Collinsella sp. D33t1_170424_A12
GGCGGTGGGATCGTCTGCGGTTGGCGCGGCGAAGGCCGCCTCGCCCAAATCGAACGTCATGGAAACATGCGAGCTGTCGTACTCGAACACGATATCGAAAGCGGAGCCGGGATAGGAGGAGCACGCGTACACGAACGCCTCCTCGGCAACCATGCGGATATCCTCCACGCGGTCGACGGACATCGAGGACAGCATGGCCACATTCGAAGCGGTCATGCGCACCAGGCGGGCCAGATGGGGATCGGCCGCAACGGTAAGAATAACGGGCTCGTTAGCACTCATCGCAATCATCTCCCTGAGCGGCATCGTAGGTGAAGTAATGAGCCGAAGAGGCGTCGAAGACGTCATCCTCGACCTCGATCGTACCGGCGGGCTCAGACGCCTCGTCCTCCGAAGGAACCAGGGCGCGACCGGGGAAATCGGTATGACGAACCTTTTTAGCGAAGAACTTCTGCACCTTTTCGGAGGCGGCGTCGGCGATACCGCTCACGGCGCCGGAAGCGGTAGACACCGTTCCGGTAACAGATGAAACATCGCGCAAGACGCCGTTGACCTCGATGAGGTCGGCAGAGAGGGCCTCGACGGCCACATTGGCCTGCCTGAGGAGCGGCTCGACCTGAGACAGGGCGGGACCGAGGTCGTCGAGGACGCCGTCGAGCTTCGAGATAACCGGACGGGCCTCGGCGATGGCGTCGTTCACCTCGCCAACCGTTTTATCCAACGTGTCGACGCTCTGGCGCGCCCGACGCACCGTCATGGCGATTTCCGCAACCGCCCAGATGCCGACGAGCACCAAGACGATGAGCACAACCTGCATGAAATCCATCTTGCCTCCATACGTTCCACAATAGATGCGACCGCGGCGCCCGCGGACGCGAGACGGTTACGATTCATGGTACCCCATGCCGTGCCCGTCTATCCAACGAGGACGGGCCTACGAATCGGCGCCATTCGCGCGCGGCGCGCGACCGGTCCTATCACGCGAGGTCTGCTCATAGCGCCACTCTTCCCATCCGCGGCCGGCGGGCTTCCAGAAGGCGCCGCGTTCGAGACCTTCGGGCAGATAGCGCTGCTCGACCCACCCCTCGGGGTAATCATGGGGATAGAGGTAGGGGCCGTACTCCTCGGAACCCGGTCGATGGCGATCGCGCAGATGAGCGGGCACCTCGCGAAGCCCGCTCGAGCGGACGTCGGAGAGAGCGGCATCGATCGCGGACTCGCAGGCATTGGATTTCGGTGCGAGCGCGTTGTAGATCGCAGCTTGGGCGAGATTGATGCGACACTCGGGATATCCGATGACCTCCGCCGCCTTGAACGCTGCCTCGGCGATAAGAAACGCCTGCGGATCGGCGTTGCCGATATCCTCCGAAGCCTGGATCATGATGCGCCGGGCAATGAACTTGGGGTCCTCCCCCGCATCGATCATGCGGGCGAGCCAATAGACGGCGGCATCGGGATCGCTGCCGCGCATCGACTTGATGAAGGCTGAGATAACGTCGTAATGCATGTCGCCGGACTTATCATAGGAAAGGCCGCGACGGGGGTTGGCGACGCGCACATCCTCCATGGTGATGACGAAGCGCTCCCCCTTCAGCGGTCGCGTGACGGCGATCTCGCTGGCAAGCTCGAGCGTTGTGAGCGCCGAACGCGCATCGCCCGCTGCCAGCGTGCAGATGGCGGATACGACGTCGTCGCCGGCGGCGAACCGATCCGCCAGGCCCTGCGGGGCGCTCAACGCACGGCGGACCAGCCGCTCGACATCTTCGTTGGATAGGTGCTCGAGCTCCACGACGCGCCCGCGCGAAAGCAGGGCGGAGTTCACCTCGAAATACGGATTCTCCGTCGTTGCGCCGATCATGACGATCGTACGGTTCTCGACGGCATGGAGAAGGGCGTCTTGCTGGGAGCGCGAGAAACGGTGGATCTCGTCTATGAACAAGATGGTGCGGCGGTCGTACATCAGCAATCGGCGCTTCGCCTCATCGATCTCGCGACGAAGGTCCTTAACCGTACCCGTCACGGCAGACACCTCGACGAACTCGCTTTTAGTAGTAGCGGCGATGATATGCGCGAGCGTGGTCTTACCCGTGCCGGCCGGACCGTATAAGATAACGCTCGACAACACGTCGTGCTCGATGGCGGAACGCAGCCAAGAACCAGGTCCTACCGCCTTTTGCTGGCCGACGTAATCGTCGAGCGTGGCCGGACGCATGCGCACCGCAAGAGGGGCGTTCCTGAGCTGCGTAGCGCGCTCTTGTTGAGAAAATAACGTATCCATGAAACCCATTCTAGCCGAAGGCGTCGAAGCGGACGAAGGCCGATGACGATCGCATGCTAGCGCTCATTGATGTACGTGCGCCGCGGTAAATCGACATCGGGCAGAAGCTTGGTCGCGAGCTCGGCGAAGTATCCATCGGTCATGCTGGCGATATAGTCGACCACCGTCTGGTGTAGATCGGATTGCCAGTCGTAGCTCGCACCATAATGAGCCAGAGAGCGGGAGATGCGGGCGATATGATGGCGGAAGATGAAGCTATCCTCGTTCCCCCGCCGCAGGTCATCGTAAAACGTATCGTACATCTGCTCGAACGCACCAGAGAGCACCTCGGCGCACTCGCCTTCTATGCCGCCCGACCGATAGATCTTTGCATAGTTTTCCGCCTTGGCACGGCGAAGCTCCTCGAACATCGGCTCGCTCATCTCGATACGGTTTTTACCATAGCTGTTCTCGATGATGTCCACGGACGCGCGCGATAAGATCCACGTGTTGTAGCGACCGCCCATCCCATCTTCGAAGGCATCTTCGTCAAGCAGACCGGCCTCGATCGCATCCTGCCGATCGCGGCCCACATAGGCGATGATATCGGCGATGCGAACCACGCAGCCCTCGAGCGTCATGGGCTTGAGATGGCCGATCGCCCGCCCGCCCTGCACCGAGCAGAGCTCGACCGTGCGGTCGAACTCGTCGAAATCGCGCAGCCCCGACAGATCGAATACGCGCTGCTCGTACTCCCCGTTATGGGTCAAGGCGCCATCGAGGGTCTGCAGGGACACGTTGCGGCCGTACAGGACGTCCATGACGCGAACGGAGTGTACGTTGTGGAAAAAGAAGCGCCCCGTCCGCTTCCGATAGGCCTCGTTGAGATAGCGTTCGCCTGCATGGCCGAACGGCGTGTGACCAAGGTCGTGCCCGAGCCCGATCGCCTCGATGAGGTCGCAATTTAAATCGAGGGCGCGGCCGATATCGCGTGCGATACGGGCCACCAGCTGCACGTGAAGGCCGCGACGCGACAGATCATCGTTGCTGCGAAAACTGAACACCTGGGTTTTGCCCGCATAGCGGTTATACGCAGGAAGATGCATGATCTTCTCGACATCGCGCACATATGCGGGGCGCCACATGCTGCTGCGATCTGAAGGCCGGTCATATCGACGGCAAGCGCCGTCATCGGGAGCACGATATGGGTTACGATGCCCCCGGGCGCGATCGCGCTCGATACGCCTGACCAACTCATCGGAAAGGTGATCGGGCATGCGCTCCAACCGGGCCCGAAGGTTATCGCGATCGTCCATCGCCATCATGATTCGCCCCATCTCCTTCAATTCATCTGGACCTTGCATGTATCATCGCACAGCGCACCGACATCGCCCACCTGTTCAGACGCCCCGCCTCCATACGACAGAAGGGAGGCGACGGCGAACGCCCCGAACAAAAACGGCAAGAACGGCAGGGACGATACCCCGCGAAACGAAGCCGCGACAGCCAGGGCGAGCAGACCGACGGAAAATGATAAGAGCGCCAGCCCGGGATCGAGCACGAGCAGCGAGAACAACGCCTTGACGTCCCCCATACCCAAGCCCGCTGCACCATGCGAGCGCCTCCAAAGCAACTCGAAGCACACGAGGAACGCGCTTACCAGCAGCGCGGTGCCGATACGTCCCGCCAGCATAGACGCTCCGCCGAGCCGGCCGGCATAGGCGAACGAGAACGCCGCGAGAACGAACGCGAGGCCGTTCGGCAAGCTGCGCGTGCGAACATCGACCACCGCCCCGATCGCGGCCGCGACCGCGTACAGCGCGCCGAAGAGAGTCAGGACCCAATCGTCCATGGTCCACCTATTCGTCCACCACGAGACAGCCCATGTTCAAACGACCCGTAAGCGCGCCGATCACCGCGGTGGTGCCGCAACGCGTGAACACGCCGGCGAAGCGACCGTTGAACAGGTAGAGTCCTTCCATATTGGAGTGAGGCTCCTCGCGCTTGACGCCGTCAGCAACGCTGCCGTCGGCATTCATGGTGTAGAACTGGGGCGCGTAGGCCTGCACGGTGCCGCCGCTGCGCGTCATCTCCTGCAGCACGTCCACCCATTCGGCATCGGTGCACTCCGAACCTGCCTGAACGCCCTTGCCGTTGAAGCCGTCTCGAGGCTTCGCGATCCAACGCTCCCTTTCAGCGAAACGGGACAGGTCGCTCTGCGCATCCAACATATAGGTTGCCGGTACGTGCGCGCGAACGAACGCAAGCTCATCTGCATCGAGGATCCGCTCGGCAAGCTCGTCGTGAAAGAGGGCGAAGACCGTCTTGGTCGCACAGGGCCACGTTCGAAATGCGCCAACCATGGGGACGCGTCCCTCGTTCGCACAGGCAAGGAAGGCATCGACACCTGGGGACGGCCGACTATCCAGATCGGAAATAACGAGACGTCGCCACACGCAGTCGATGGGGCCGACGGCATCGTGCAGAACGCCGTCCTCGTACGCCAAGTCGCGGATATCTGCAAAGCGCAGGCTCGCGCCAAGCTGGGAGAAGACATCGACGAACCGCGCGATCTCCGGGGCGTTCACGCTTTCACGATAATCAATGGCGGCGACAACGGGGTGCTCGGCCGATCCGCCGGCGCTCCGATACGCATCCATGATGGCATCGGCACACGCTCCGTAGATGTCGAACACGGACACCGCATGGTCGCGGGCGAACAGGCGCCCTGCTTCCGTTTCCAGGTTGACCCGCGTGATCTCGGATGTGGCGAGCATGCCGGCAGAACCATCGGTATTCAGCTCGCAGAACTGGAAATCTCCTGTTTCCTCATCAAGGAAGATGTCGACGCGCGCAATGGGTATGGGGCGCTCATAGGGCACCGGCGCCCTACACGCCGCCTCAACGCGAGGATCGAATGAAAAGAACGCGCGAACCAACGGGTCTGCAACGTACGCCTCGGTGACCTTATCCATGACACGGCCCATCATCTCGGCGATCCATGCCAGATACGAGACGTCCGAGCGAGAAAACACCTTGGGAACCACGCTCCAGGGAACGGGCGCGCCATGATAGAGCGCGCCGCGTTGTACCAGCGCCTCGTCGGCTCGGCGGCGCGATTCCACGTCTCCATCCAGCGCGTGAACGATAGAGCGATACGTCTCTTGGTATCCGAGCGAGTCGAGCGGAACGCCATGGCTCGAAGAAGCGGCGACCGGGATATCCACCAAAGGATAATCGTTCATCATATCCCCCATCTCTTACGAATCTAAAGCGGCGACGGGTTGCGTCGTGCAGCGATGCCAGGAGTTATACCCAACCTATTCCGCGACGTTGCCGCAATCAACGAAATGAAGAGGATGCGGCGGCTCCAACAGAATTGTCCTCGTATAATATCGAGAATCAAACATGAAAGGAGACCAGTATGGACCAAGGCAAGGACAACGCACCGATCGCCGCGCCCAACCCGTTGAATGTTGAAAGCGCATCGGCTGGAACCGCTCCCCAGACGACGAAATCCAATTTTGCCTACGCGCTCACCGCAGGCGTGCTGGGCATCATCATTCTCATCGTATTCTCGCTGGTCATGATCGTATATGCTGCAGTATCGAGCTACGTCTATACCGATGGCTTCTCCACCGACGACACCTATTTCGACTACGACTACGGCTACGGTTACGACCATGACGACTGGGACCAGGACTACGACCTCGATTTTCACGATTTCATGTAGCCCCGCTCCAGAACCCATTGAAGAAATCCGCCCTGGCACCGCGCTTTCCATGCGATGCCGGGGCGGATTGCGATATCCCGTTCAAGCCTCTGCCCGAAAACGGGCGGGAGTCGCTACTGAGCTCCCTCGATAACCTGGTCGAGCGTCACCGATACATCGTGCGGGGTGGGCACCCAATCGACCTTGAGGAAAAGCGCGGCCACGGTAAGCGGAATATAGGTGAACATAAACAGCGGGAACGTGAACAGGTTGGCGACGATGCGCCATGTTTGCGGGCAATGGATATGCTTGTACTCGGTAACGGTCGTGACAACGCCGAGAACGAAGAACGTGAAATACATATAGAGCAGCGTGATAAGTAGGGATCCGACGCACAGCTCAAGCTCGGCGTCGGTTGCCAGGAAGCCATGGGACAGCGAGCCCACGACCAAGAACGTGCTGTTCGCCAATAGCGAAACCAGAGTAAGGAGCATGCCGGGCGCGATGGTCATGAGCATGTCGTAGGCTGCGAAGCGATGATGGTGGAAGATCGACTTCAGCAAGTGCGAACCGTACGTGAAGAATACCTGGTAGAAGCCCTTCGTCCAGCGCATACGCTGCTTCCAGGAGGCCGACATGGTAACCGGCTGCTCATCGTAGAACTCGGCGGGCGCGTAACCGATCTGGATTCCATGCACGGCGCAGAACGTAGAGAACTGGATATCCTCGGTTAGGGTATGGAAATCCCAGCCGTGCATTCCCTCGACGATCTTCGACGAGATGAGGTAGCCCGAACCGGAGACCGCGCACGAGGTCCCGCAGATCATGCGGGCGTTATTGAGATAGCGCGCCTCGCGGAGAAACCAGGTGGCATAAGCCGCGGAGATCCATGAGCTACCGAAATTCTTGGAGTTGCGATAGCTCGTCAAGGCGAGGTAGCCTTGGTCGAACGCATCGTTCATGATGGAGACGTAATCGCGAGACAGCAGGTTATCGGCATCGAAGATGAAGAACGCCTCGTGCTTGCCGGGGTACTCGCGCAGAATGCGGTCGAAACCGTAATCCATCACCCAGCTCTTTCCCTTACGGGCGAGGTCGTTGCGCTCGTACACGATCGCACCTGCGTCGCGAGCGGCCTGGGCGGTGTTATCGGTGCAGGCGTCGGCAACAACGAAGATATCGATGAGCTCGGACGGATAGTCCTGGTCGCGGATGGACTGCACGAGGTTGGCGATCACCGCCTCCTCGTTGTGGGCGGCGATGAAGAACGCATACCGATGCTGCTTCTTCGCGGGCGGAATCTTGACCTCACCCCGAAACAGGCCGATGAGCAGATACACGGCCTGGTAGGCGAAGCACACGGTGAACAGGACGCCGAGTATGAAATTGAAGATAACGATAGGTGCCACGAAACATCCCTTGAGCAGACAGATAACTATGCTCAAGGTAGTGTAGCGCAGCCGCGACGACCCGCATCGCTTCGCCCGCGATATGCGCAAAAGGGGGACATATCCGCAACGAAGCAGGGAGACGAGGCCTAGTCCTCGAGTAGGCCGAGCTTCGGGATGATGACGGCGCCCGCCTCCGTACGACCGAGCGAGCAATCGGACAACTCGTCGAGCGCGGCAGCGAGGTCCCAGGGAAGCTCGTCGCGGCACTCGATGCGCTCACCGGTGACAGGATGATCGAAGGCGACGCGCCATGAATGAAGGAACTGGCGGTCGAGATCGAGATTAATACGGTCGCTTCCCTTGCCGTAAAGCGGATCGCCCACGAGCGGGTGGTTGATATGGCGCATATGCACGCGAATCTGATGCGTTCGCCCCGTATAGAGATGGCACTCGACAAGCGTGTACCCCTCGTCCCAACGCGTCGAATCGAAGCGTTCGAGCACCTTAAACGTCGTGATGGCCTGGCGTGCGAAGGGATCGTCAGATACGGCCATCTTTACGCGGTCGCGCGTTGATCGGGCGATGCCGGTATTGATGGTGCCTTCGTCCATGGCGATATGACCGTGGACCAGGGTGATATAGCGACGATCCAACGTGCGCGTGCGGATTAGGTTTTGCAGCTCGCGCTGGGTGTCATCATCCTTGGCTGCAAGCATGAGCCCCGAGGTGTCACGGTCGAGGCGATGAACGATGCCCGGACGATCCTCGCCTTGCACGGTCCCCAGATGCTCGATACCGCAGTGGTAGACGAGTGCGTTGGCAAGCGTACCGGAATCGTGGCCGTGAGCGGGATGGCATACGAGACCGCGCTGCTTGGACAGTACGATGAGGTGGTCGTCCTCATAGCGGATGTCGAGCGGAATGGGCTCACCGACGATATCGCCGGGCTCGCGCTCCTCGGGAAGCTCCGCGGAGATCCTGTCGCCGGCCTGGACGATATACTTCTTGGAGAGGCACGCTTCGCCGTTCAACGTCACGGCGCCGGC
>NZ_JADNJJ010000174.1:0-18826 GCF_015554865.1 Collinsella sp. D33t1_170424_A12
GAGGGGACCGAACCTACTTCACAACCAGAATGTCGCAGTCCGTGTTCCGCAGCAGGAACGTGGAGATCGACCCCAGCAGCGCGTACTTGATGGATGACAGCCCGCGTGCGCCGCACAGCACGAGGTCCGGCTGGATCACGTCGAGCATCTCGTCCTTGAGCGTCTCGCGGATGCGTCCAGCGCGGATGACGACTTCGACCTCGGGGATGTCCGGGTTGGCCTCGGCTTCGGCCACCTGGTCCGCGATGGAGCTGCGGAAGGCGGTTTCCAGGCCGTTGACCAGGTCGACGGGGTAGGAACCGGCGGATTCGAGCGCGGTCGAGTCGATGACGTGGCCGATGACGAGTTTCGCGTTGTTGTTCGCCGCGACCTTGATGGCGCGTGCCAGCACGAAGTCTTGCTGCTCGGTGCCGTCGAGCGAGACAAAGATCTTGGAATACCCTTCGTTCATAAGATCCTCCTGTCAACCGGTGGCCTGCGAGCGTTTGCTGGTCACCAACGTTTGCTGACGCTTTACCTAGCTAAACATATACCCATATGTTGCATGGGAACCTCTCTATTCCGTGAACGAATCCGCATTTTTCTTGCAGCGGCTCCGCCTGGGCGATAATGAATGACACGTTCAAACATATTGTGCGGGTCCGCATCGCTGGGTATTCGGGCGCGCCGTCGATTGGAGGCGCCGATGGACATCGTCGAGCTGCTTAAGTCTGCGTTCCTCGGCTTGGTCGAGGGCATCACGGAGTGGTTGCCCATCTCGTCGACCGGCCACATGATCTTGGTCGACGAGTTCATCAAGCTCAACGTGACCGAGGAATTCTGGAACATGTTCCTGGTCGTCATTCAGCTGGGCGCCATCCTGGCGGTGTGCGTGCTGTTCTTCCGCGATCTCATCCCCTTCGGTTTCGGCAAGGACCGTGAGGAGCGCCGCAGCACTTGGAGCCTGTGGGGCAAGATCATCGTGGGCTGCCTCCCCGCGGCGATCATCGGTATCCCGCTCGACGATTTCATGGAAGAGCATCTTTACAGCTCGACGGTCGTCGTCGCCGCGCTCATCGTGTACGGCATCGCGTTCATCCTCATCGAGAACTGGCGCGCGAAGAAGCTCGCGGCGCGCCTCGCCTCTGGTCGGCCTGCTCCGGGTGCTCGCCCCGCCGGCGCGCATTTTGCGGCGTCCCCTGCCGTCGCCGACGCCACGCCCGAAAGCGACTTCGGTTCCATCACCTCGCTGGACGACCTGTCGTATAAGACCGCGCTGGGCATCGGCTGCTTCCAGGTGCTCTCGCTTATCCCCGGAACCTCGCGCTCCGGTTCCACCATCATCGGCGGCCTGCTGCTGGGCACCACGCGTTCCGTTGCGGCCAAGTTCACGTTCTTCCTGGCTATCCCCGTCATGTTCGGCGCTAGCTTTCTCAAGCTCGTGAAGTTCTTCCTCAAGGGCGGCGTGTTCGACCCCAGCGGTCTGGCCATCCTCGGCGTGGGCTGCGCCGTGGCCTTCATCGTGTCGCTGCTCGCCATCAAGTGGCTCATGGGCTTCGTCCGCCGTCACGATTTCAAGGTGTTCGGCGTCTACCGTATCGTGCTGGGCGTGATCGTGCTGGCATATTTCTTCGGCATCGCGCCGGCGCTCGGGTTGGCGTAGGCGCTCTTCATACGGGAAAGCGCGAACGAGCGCGCGGGGCCGCAGGACGTAAGGTGCCTGCGGCCCCGCTGCGTTTGGGAGTCTTTTACAGCGTGTAGCTGCTGTTATACTTTTACGAGTGTTTTCCATACGAGGAACATAATGTGCCTGCGTTCTGCTATGGTGAAGCAGTTTTTTGTTCGCCATAGAAGGGTAACGCATGGACAAATTCTTCAAGTTCACGGAGCGTGGCTCCAGCCTGGGCACAGAGGTCCGCGCTGGTATCACCACGTTCCTCGCGATGGCATACATCATCGCGGTCAACCCCGCGCTGCTCTCGGCGGCCGGCATCCCGGTCTCCGCAGCCGTCACCTCCACCTGCTTTGCCGCGGGTATCATGACCATCCTCATGGGCCTGTTCTCCAACCGTCCGCTCGCCTGCGCCTCCGGCATGGGCATCAACGCGGTCGTGGCGTTCTCGCTCACCGCTGCCGCCGGCGGCGACTGGAAGGTTGCCATGGCCGTCATCCTGCTCGAGGGCCTGGTTATCCTGGCGCTCGTGCTGTGCGGCCTTCGCGAGGCCATCATGGACGCCGTGCCCGTTTCGCTGCGCCACGCCATCGCCGTGGGCCTGGGCATCTTCATCGCCCTGCTCGGCCTTATCAACGGCGGCATCGTGGTGAACGATGAAGCCACCCTCATCACCTTCGGCTCGGTGTACGACCCGGTCTTCCTCGTCGGCATGATCTCCGTCGTGGTCACCTTCATGCTCTATGTGTTCAAGATCAAGGGCTATATCCTGTGGGGCATCATCATCGCTGCCGTCGTGGGCATTCCCCTGGGCGTCACCGCCCTGCCCGAGGGCATCGTCTCCATGCCCGATTTCACCACGTTCGGCGCACCCTTCCAGCAGGCTGCCGATGGTTCCGGCATGGCTATCGTCAAGGTGTTCGTGAACCCCACGCTGCTGGTGTTCGTCTTCTCCATCATGCTTTCCGACTTCTTCGATACCATGGGCACCGCCGTGGCCGTGGGCAAGCAGGGCGACTTCCTCGATGAGGACGGCAACGTCAAGGACATCCGTCCGATCCTGATCGTGGACTCGCTGGCCGCGTCCGTGGGCGGCCTGCTGGGCGCTTCTTCCTGCACCACCTTCGTCGAGTCCTCCGCCGGCGCCGCCGACGGCGGCCGCACCGGCCTGTCCTCCATCGTGACCGGCATCATCTTCCTGCTCGCTGCGTTCTTCTCGCCGCTGGTGGGCATGATCGCCGCGCCCGCGACCTGTGGCGCGCTGGTCATGGTTGGCTTCCTGATGATGAACGTCGTGGCGGACATCGACTTCACCAACCCGCTCGACGGCATCCCCGCCTTCATGACCATCATCGGCATCCCGCTGACCTACTCGATCTCCATCGGTATCGGCTTGGGCTTCCTCACCTACACCGTGATGGCCGCCTGCACCGGTAACATCAAGAAGATCAAGCCGCTCACCTGGGTGGTCGACATCGCCTTCATCATCTCGTTCATGATCGCCTAGCAAGCGCGAACAACGAGTTGCACTCCGTGCCCTGGCACGCCCTTCTACGGCGTGCCAGGGCTTCTTTTGCGATAATGGGCGCTATAGTTTCGTTTGGTTGATTATCATTCGCTTGATCGCTGCAGATAATATACAGAATTCTCTATACAACACTATTTCGTAAGCAATTCGTAAAGTGTTATTCGCGTAGACGCCATTGGGACTCTACTGTGATAAAGTGACCTCACTCGATAATGATTGGAGGTCAGATTGATTCGCTATCTTGAAAGCAATCTCTTAAGAGACAGGGGCATATGGATAGGCGTGGTGATTCTATGCGTAATTGGACTTATGCCGTTTCTTCTTGCTACTCCGACGAGCAATTATAATTTTTCGCCAGAGCGCTTTAAAATGGAGCAGCAGATCCTATCGGATGGGATGCTTGCGGGCGCATATGATACTGCTCCCTCTGGTCTGCAGGAGCTGCTTGGGCGTGAATCCGAGGCGTACGGTAGGATTTTGGCGCAAAGTCCAGGGTCTGTTCTGTATTACAAGGCTGTAGACGACCTGGAGGGGCTCCAGGCTGAAGAGCGTGGTGCGGGGTATCTTGTCGGCGACGATGGCGTGGGCGATTTCTGTGCCTCTATTGCTGGGCGCCTTTCGGATTTGAGAGAGCCTGGGTTGTTTGCCTCGGCTCGAGAGCTACCTGCAGCGTATTACCTTTCTTTCTTGTTTTCACAAGTGCCGTCACCGGTCTTCTTTTGTCTTGCATTTTTGGTTTGCTGGAAGAGTCGGTCGGTTTGGATGTCTACATCCATTCTGTTTCGATCTCCAATTCCGGCAGGCAGGCGGTATTTCACATACCTCTTGCTATCGATAGGGAATTCTGTCGTTTTGTATAGCGCGGTCTTCTTCATCATCTGCCTTCCCGCGTTGGCGTATAACGGAATCGGCTACCTTGAGTACCCGGTGGCTCTGCTCCAGGGCGGCGGGGTGACCGAGAGTACCGTCGGACTCTCTCTTGCTCAATCGTTTACGTCAGTTTTGCTGGTCTCCAGTTTGAGCGCGGCTCTGATGGGCCTATTTCTCAGGTGCGATGGCTGGGCTTTTGTCTCCCTCCTTATTCTTGGAGGTTTTTCTTTGCTTCCAATGACCCCTCTTTTCTTTGGTCTTGGAGATGCGGCGATGGGGGCATTTTATTCTTCTCCTCTTGCTGTGTTTGATTTCAATCGAGTGTTCGGCGGCTTTTCGTATGTTGCTGATATCGAGAATGCTCACATCTTGATCGACTCGGATTTGATCTTGCTTACCGCCTGCACGCTTGTGATTGCATGTGTTCTGCTTGGGGTGGTTGTATGCGCTGCATATAAGGGGGGTCGTAGAAATGCTGCTACTTGAGGATGTTTCCATTAAGCGAGGCGGTCATTCTTGTCATGTGGAGAAGCTTCATTTGAAACCAGGTACCGCTCTTGGGCTTGTAGGTCCAAATGGATCGGGTAAAACAACCTTCATGAACGCGCTCGTCGCCGCCCCGGGAATTCGGGTTTGCGGGAAAGTCGAAGCCGATGGGGCTGTTTACGGAAGCTATTCGGGCTATCTCGCTCATTTCTTTTACTCCGCAGGAACCGGACGCGATTTATACCGAAGGTTGACCGTGCGGGAGACTCTGGAGCTGGTTCGCTCTGCCTGGAAATCGCATTTCAATGTTGATAATACGCTGCAGCTGTTCCACATGGAAGCATACTCCAACAAAAGAGTCGAGGCTCTTTCGCAGGGACAGGAGCAGATTCTCTACCTGTCTCTAGCATGGATATCAGATGCGCCGTACGTGCTGCTTGATGAGCCGATGAATGCACTGGATCCCATTCGATCTCGGCTCGCATGTCGGATCGTTCTCGATTTAAAGCGGTTGGGGAAAGGCGTGATCATTTCATCGCACATCATGAGCGATATCGATGCACTATGCGATTCTGTTGCTTTTCTAGTGGATGGCGAACTCCGCCTAGAGGAGGTGACGGACAGCAGGGAGCGCTATCTACAGCTGTACTCGTAGATGACAATCATCTTTCTATGGAAGAAGCGACAACCTAAGGGTGGTGGATGGAATGACAACATCTTTGTGTGGAAGCTGGAGATTGATGCTGCTTGGGCTTGCAGTCATAGGCGCCGTTTCGGCACCTATGCAGTCGTTTGCAGCGGATAAGGAAGGCGTTGCACCTAATCAGTCAGCATATGCGATGCAGGCCGATGTGGAAGATACGTTTATGATGCGGGAATGTACCTATGCAGGGGTGCACAATCGTCCGAAATACAACGTGACATATCGTACGTTGCGGTTCCCCACCTCGTATGCAAAGGTGGGCCAGAGAGTGATTAGCAGCTATATGGATGTATGTGGCGGTGGCCCCGGTCATCAGGCGGAGTATCTTAAGATTCAGTATCAGTATAGGACGTGGTAGCAATGGTCAGGATGCCAGGGGTTTTCAAGCTGAGCTGGCCGGTGCTTGTTGTTGCCTTAACTGCCGTTGTCGCGATGACTCCAGCGCAGGCACATGCTAAGGACCCGGTGGATTCGAGGGTTTATGCGATGACTGCCGAGGTGACTGATACCTACAAATCGTTTTACCCCGAATCCGGCAACGCGTCTCAGATCGTCGATAAATATGACGTTCAGTACAAGCGTCTTTCCTTCAAGAATTCGTATGCATTTACAGGGGCCAAACGATATGCCTCCCAGCGCGGAACGGGCCCCAAGGGAGGATGGGGAACTGTATCGTCTTGGAAGTGCGAGTACAGGGTCTGGTGAGCGGGCTCGGTGGGACCTGGGCGATATAGCCTGTCGCACGCATCTTCTGAAATGAGAGCTCTTGCAGACGGGATGGCTGTCAACGGACGGTCATCCCGTATTATTTCAAAAGAGTAGAAATGCATCGCGACCGTAGGTGTCGCCACGAAGGAGGGAAGACTGTGAACATCCAGATCTTCGGGACCAAGAAGAGTTTCGACACCAAGAAGGCGCAGCGCTGGTTCAAGGAGCGCCGCATCACGTTCCAGTTCATCGACCTTAAGGAGAAGGGGATGAGCAAAGGCGAGCTCGAGAGCGTGATGCGCTGCGTGGGCGGCATCGACGGCGTGCTTGATGCAGGTGCCAAGGACCAAGACACCGTGGCGCTCATCACCTACCTGGCCGAGAGCCAGAAGTTCGAGAAGCTGCTGGAGAACCAACAGGTGCTGCGCGAGCCCATCGTGCGCAATGGGCGGCAGGCCACCGTGGGTTACCAGCCCGATGTGTGGGGCGGCTGGGAGTAGCTCGCAAGTTGGACGCATGCGGGAGCTGTGACGAACGGGCGCGGTGCGCGAGACGACGGGCGCGCGGGCATAACGTTGGCGCGGGAGCCGTCAGGAGCCGGCGCGCTGTTGGGCGCGAGGGATGCGCTGTCGCGGCAAACTTACGGAGGCGCGCCGTGTGCGGCATGGTGCCGAGCCAGCGCGGCGGAGGCGGGCCGCGTGGGAAAACGGTAGGCGCGCCCGCGTGCGGCGGACGCGTCGGTACGGCTCGGTATACTAAGTGGGTTCAAATGAGGGGTCTGCTCGCATGCGGGCGGGCCGCGTGAATGAGTCCAAGGAGTGTCCATGCCTCGCCAGCCGTATCCGTGGGAGAAGAATATGAGTGCCCAGCAGGGCGAAGCCGAGCAGCCGACGCGCCCCGCGTATCCGTGGGAGAAGGCCTCGCCTGCGTCGCCGTCGCGTCCTGCTGCCGCCCCGGCGCCCCGGGCGGTTCAGGGCTCGCTGTTCGGCGATGCAGCGCCCTCGCCGACGCCCGAGCCGCTGCCATGGCAGACGGCGGCCCCCGCGCCTGCGGCGGCTCCGGCGCCGTTACCGTGGGAGGCGCCCGCGCCCGTGCCGGCGGCCCCGGAGCCCGACCTCGTGCCGCTCGATGCCTATGGCGCCGCCCCCGAGGCGGCGGAGGCGCCCGCGCCGCGCCCGCGCCCGCAGCTGCCGAAGGTCGATATCGACTCGCTCAACCCCGCGCAGCGCGAGGCCGTTACCACCACCGAGGGCCCGCTGCTGGTGCTCGCCGGCGCCGGCTCCGGCAAGACGCGCGTGCTCACCTTCCGCATCGCGCATATGATCGCCGACCTGGGCGTGCGCCCCTGGCAGATCCTCGCCATCACCTTCACCAACAAGGCCGCTGCCGAGATGCGCGAGCGCCTGGGCGCCCTTCTACCCGACGCCACGCGCGGCATGTGGGTGTGCACCTTCCATGCCATGTGCGTCCGCATCCTGCGCGAGGACGCGGACCTGCTGGGCTACTCCGGGCAGTTCACCATCTACGATGATGACGATTCCCGCCGCATGGTGCGCGAGATCATGCAGGGCCTCGACATCGACCAGAAGAACTTCCCCATCAACATGATTCGCGGCAAGATCTCTGCCGCCAAGAACGCCATGGTGGGCCCCGAGGAGATGCTCGAGCGCGCCGACGATCCCAAGGAGCGCAAGGCCGCCCAGGTCTACCTGGAGCTGGAGCGCCGCCTGCGCGCCGCCAACGCCATGGACTTCGACGACCTGCTCGTGCGCACGCTCGAGCTGTTCCGCACGCGCCCCGAGGTACTGGAGAAGTACCAGGAGCGGTTCCGCTACATCAGCGTCGACGAGTACCAGGACACCAACCACGTCCAGTACGAGATCGCCAACCTGCTTGCCGCCAAGTACCAAAACCTCATGGTCGTGGGCGACGACGACCAGTCCATCTACAGCTGGCGCGGCGCCGACATCTCCAACATCCTCGATTTCGAGAAGGACTTCTCTCAGGCCAAGGTGGTCAAGCTCGAGCAGAACTACCGCTCTACCGGGCACATCCTCAACGCGGCGAACGCCGTGGTGCGCAACAACTCGCGCCGCAAGGACAAGCGCCTCTTCACGGCGCTGGGCGACGGCGAGAAGATCCAGGCGTACCAGGCCGGTGACGAGCGCGACGAGGGCCGCTGGATCGCGGGCGAGATCGACAAGCAGCACGACGCGGGCGTGAGCTACGACGACATGGCCGTGTTCTACCGCACCAACGCGCAGTCGCGCGTGCTGGAAGATATGTTCCTGCGCGCCGGCGTGCCGTATAAGATCGTGGGCGGCACGCGATTCTTCGACCGCGCCGAGATTCGCGACGTGATGGCCTATCTCAAGATGATCGTGAACCCGGCGGACGAGATGAGCGTGAAGCGCGTGATCAACACGCCGCGCCGCGGCATCGGTTCCAGCTCCATCGAGAAGATCGAGCAGCTTGCGGCCGAGAACGGATGCTCGTTCTTCCAGGCCTGCGAGCTCGCGTGCGCCGAGACCGGGCGCTTCACGGCCAAGGTGCGCAACGCCCTGGGCGCCTTCGTGAACATCGTGCGCGAGGGGCGCCGCATGGACGGCGAACTCAAAGACGTGGTGGATGCCATCGTCGATCGTTCCGGTCTCATCCAGGCGTTTCGCGCCGAGGGTACCATGGAGGCCGAGGGCCGCATGGAGAACATCCAGGAATTCCTGGGCGTTGCGGCGGAATTCGAAGAGACGCACGACGACATCGAGGGTACGCTGGAGAGCTTGGCCGAGCTGCGTGCCGCGGGCCTGGCCGACGTGCCGGAGGACGTTCCCGCAGGTGCGGTTGGCGCGGTGAGTGCTGCGGCGCTGCCCGCGGGCGCCGGCATGCCGCTCAACGCCGCCCTGGCATCGGCGGGCTCCGCGCTCGGGGGCGTACCGGCCGATTCCGCCATGGAGCCGGCGGGCGAGGGGCCCAATGCGGCCGTTATCGCCGCGGCCGAGATCGAGCGCACGTACGGACCGCTGGCGTGCAAGGCGCTGCCGGCGCTGCTCGAGTGGCTGGCGCTTCGTAGCGACCTCGACTCCCTTGCCGGCGACTCGCATGCCATCACCATGATGACCGTGCACTCGGCCAAGGGCCTGGAGTTCCCCGTGGTCTTCGTGGCGGGCATGGAGGAGAGCATCTTTCCGCATGTGGGCGGGTTCGGGGGAGACGACGATCCGGGCAAGCTCGAGGAGGAGCGTCGCCTGGCCTACGTCGCTATCACGCGTGCGCGCAAGCGCCTGTTCCTCACCTACGCGGCGACGCGCCGTACCTACGGTTCGACGCAGGCGAATCCGCGTTCGCGCTTCATCAACGAGATCCCCGCCGAGGACATCGAGTTCTCCGGCGTGGGCTCGGCCGGCTTCGAGGGCGTGGGCTGGGAGAAGCGCGGCGATCGGCGCGGAACCTACGGTTCCGGCACCGGCAACGAGTACGGTGGCAGCGTCTTTGGCTCGTATACGCGCTCGACCGGTCGTACGCAGCGCCGCACGGGCGTGAGTCCCGATGCCGGGCGCAAACCCGCGACCTTCGGGTCGGGCTCCGGCGCCGCGCGGCCGCGCAAGGCTGCCGCCACGCCCGCGGTCGAGCAGCGTCGACCCGATGCGGCGAAGGCTGCCGAGACCTTCGCGCCGGGCGACCACGTGAGCCATAAGACGTTCGGTCCGGGTACGGTCGTGTCGGCATCCGGCGACATGATCGAGGTGCAGTTCGAGAAAAGCGGGCAGACGAAGAAGCTTATGAAGGGGTTCGCACCCATCGTCAAACTCTAGGGCGGCTTCCCCGGGCACCGCATCTCGGCTTTCAAGCGGGGGACGCGCCACCCTAAGGTGCGCCCCCGCTTTCGGACCGATCCGCGGCACCTAGGAAACCTGCTGGCGTTACGGGTGGGCGGTTTTTGATACCGTTTGTAGAGCCAGTAGAGCCTTTCGCCGAAAATGTGCATTGCTATTTACTTTATACCAATAACGTAAATTGGATTACCTATGTGAACGCTGCGTCCTGGAGGGTGGGGCGGTGAGGTGTTCGCAGATTGGAGTAAGGCATGCACATGTCTGGAAAGGGCGCGCGTTTCTCGCTGACGCGCATGGTCGCTGCGGTTGCAGTGGCTGTGGCGTTCGCGCTGCTCGCCGTTCCGCTCGGGGTGGCCTACGCGGCTGACACCGTAGCGGACACGTTGGGCGTGAACCACGTGCGCACGGCCACGATGGCGGCAAGCGCTTCCGAGGCGCCGACGCTCGGTGCCGAGAAGGCCAACGATGGAAGCAAGGAGAAGGCTTCCCGTTGGTCCAGCGGTACCCAGGTGCCCGCCAAGGACGACAAGACGTTCCTTTCGGCAACGTTCAAGGCCCCGACGCTCATCAAGCGCGTCGAGGTGACGTTCGAGAACCGCGACGTCGACATCAAGCCCAGCAACGTTAAGGGCTTCGAGCTGCAGTATCAGGATGCGAACAGCTCCGAGTGGAAGACCGCCCAGGTTGTGAGCAACAAGACCAGCGGCTCGACCGGCGGCTTCGCCACCGAGGTCACCGTCGACCTCAAGACCGCTATTACGGCCAAGGCTATCCGTCTGACCAAGTTCGATGTTGCTGCCGGTTCCACCGAGTGGAACGGCGTGTCCGTCGTCGAGCTCGAGGCGTATTCCAACGAGAAGCTCGATATCGAGGAGACTGCCGACGTCAACCACGTTCGTAAGTCCACGATGTCCGCAAGCGGCCAGGAGGCCCCGACCCTCACCCCCGACAAGGCGGGCGACGGCGACAAGGGCACCCGTTGGTCCAGCGGCGAGCAGAAGCCCGGCAAGGACGAGCGCACCTATCTGGTCTCCACGTTCGAGAAGGCCACCAAGGTCCGCTTCTTCAAGGTTCAGTTCGAGGATCGCGGCTCCAACCCCGTTGCCCCCAGCAACGTGAAGGCCTTCGACATCCAGTACAAGGCTCCCGGTAGCGATGCCTGGACGAAGCTCCAGACCGTTACCAATAAGAAGAGCGGCGAGGGCTACACCCCCAACGTCGACGTCTTGCTGAGCGAGGACGTCGTCGCGACGGCCGTCCGTCTGACCAATTTCGATATCGCTGCGGGCACGAGCCCGTGGAACGGCGTGTCCGTCGTCGAGCTCGAGGCGTACTCGAACGATCGCACCGCCGTAAAGACGCTCGACCAGGTCGTATCCGAGATCGCCAACAACGTGACCGTTGAGGCCGATGCCGCGCAGCTGCCGAAGCCCGTCGTTCCCGAGGGCTTCACCGTCGCGCTGAACGGCTGCGATTTCGAGCAGGTCGTCGCTGCGGACCGCACCGTCGTGCATCCGCTCACCGACAAGGACGTCAAGATCTCCTGGACCGTTACGGAGACCAAGACCGGCGCCAAGAAGACCACGGGCGACCTCAACTACGTGATCAAGGGCAAGAATACCCAGGCCGAGGGCAAGAACGCCCGTCCCGTGGTGGTCCCCGAGATCCAGGAGTGGTTCTCCAACTCCACCGCCAAGGTTGCGCTGAGCAAGCTCACCAAGGTGACCTACCAGGCTGACGAGCTCAAGGCCGTTGTCGAGGAGTTCGTTGCCGACTACAAGGACTTCACCGGCACCGAGCTCAAGGTCGTGAAGGGTGCCGCCCAGGCCGGCGCCTTCAACTTCACCTTCGGCGCGCCCGAGGGCGATAAGATCCTCGGCGACGAGGGCTACACGATGGACATCCAGGCCGACCGCATCAACGTGCAGTCGCAGTCCGTCACCGGCAACATGTACGGCATGCAGACCATCCTGCAGATGACCAAGACCGAGACCGATGGCTTCCCCGTCGGCCAGATGCGCGATTATCCGCGCTTCCCGATCCGTGGTTTCATGTGGGACATCGCGCGCAAGCCCATCTCGCTCGAAATGGTCGAGATGACCGCCCGCACCATGCGTTACTACAAGATGAACGACTTCCAGCTTCATCTGTCCGACAACCTGATCTTCCTGGAGAACTACAAGTCCGACGACGAGGCTCTGGAGAAGGCGTACGCTGCGTTCCGTCTGGAGAGCAGCGTGAAGAACGAGAAGACCGGCGAGACCGCTACGGCGAAGGACTACTTCATCACCAAGGATGAGATGCGTTCCTTCATCAAGACGCAGCGCTCCTACGGCATGAACATCGTTCCCGAGATCGATATGCCCGCGCACGCCGTCGCGTTCACGCGTGCATTCCCCGAGCTCGCCGTTATGGACGCGACGGTCACCACGCGTCCTGCCGACCGTTGGGCCGTCGACCACCTGGATCTTCGCAACCCGAAGACCATGCCTTTCATCAAGAGCATCTTCGACGATTACACCACGGGCGATAACGAGGTCTTCGACGACGAGACCGTCGTGCACATCGGTGCCGACGAGTTCATCATCCCCAACGGCCGTCCGGTGTACTGCGAGTTCTACAACGACCTCGTTCCGCACCTGCAGGCTAACGGCAACACGCCGCGCGTGTGGGGCAGCTTCGACAGCTCCTGGCTCGCGGGCGGCGGCACCGAGCCGGCCGACGGCTCCGTGCTGTGCACCGGTGTCCAGATGGATATCTGGTCGCTTGGCTGGGCTAACCCCATCCGTATGCACCAGAAGGGCTTCTCGCTCATCAACATCCTGGATAGCTACGGCTACATGGTTCCCAACGGCGGCGGCAACCGCGGCGCCTATGGTGACTACCTGAACACGAAGAGCCTCTACAAGAGCTTCGATCCCAACAACTTCGGCGGTAGGGTCCTCCCCGCCAGCGATCCGAAGATCCTGGGTGCCGAGTTCGCCATCTGGAACGACAACATCGATACCAACGCCTGCGGTCTCACCGAGGCCGACGAGTACGCGCGCTTCTTCGATGCGATGCCGGTCTACGCCGAGAACAACTGGGCTCCCACCGGTCAGGAGAAGGGTGCCGGCGACGAGGGCTTCAACAAGCTGTACGAGATCGTCGAGGCCACCGGCGATGCTCCGCGCGTGAACCCCTACAGCAAGGTGTCCAAGAAGGGTGACACCTACGCCGAGTACACCTTCGAGAACGGTCTGAAGGATTCCAGCCAGAACGGCCGCAACCTCACCGAGGGCGCCAAGGCACAGGTCAAGAAGGGCGAGCTCGTCCTCGAGGGCGGCGCTTCCTACGTGACCTCCCCGATCCAGAAGATCGCCACCGGCACCGAGCTGTCCTTCGACATCACGCTCGATGAGCCCGCCTGCCCCGGCGACGTCCTCTTCGAGGCCGACGCCCCGTACGGCACCCTCGACATCCGCGTGATGGACAACGGCAAGCTCGGCTTCACCCGCGAGCTGTACGATTACTACTTCGATTACAAGCTCCCGGTGGGCAAGAAGGTCAGCATCATGCTGCGCGCCGAGACCCAGAAGACGACGCTCTTCGTTGACGGCGAGAAGGTCGGCACCGCAACCGGTCGCTTCTTCGATCACGACATGGTGAAGAAGGACGGCATCGAGCACGCCACCCTGACCATGCCGCTCGAGCGCATCGGCTCCAAGGAGAACGGCATCGCCGCTCGCATCGACAACGTCGTGGTGAAGCCTGCTCAGGCTGAAGAGGCTGTCGACCAGTACAACAAGGCTGCCTGGAAGGGCAAGACCAACTCCCAGACCCTCACGGGCGAGAGCGCTGGCGGCCACATCGAGCATGCGTTCGACAACAATGCGTCTACGATCTGGCATTCCAACTGGAAGGCCGCCACGAGCGATAACGTCAACGGCAGCCTGAAGGTCACGCCCATGATCTGGGCCGAGATCGACTTCGGCAAGGGTTATGAGATCAACCAGTTCTCGTTCACCCCGCGCCAGGACGGCACCGGCAGCGGTCGCATCACCAAGGCCAGCCTGTTCCTCAAGAAGTCTGCTGACGGCGAGTTCGAGAAGGTCGCTACCGATCAGGTCTTCGCAAATGATTCCAAGAAGAAGGTCTTCACGTTCGACACCCAGAAGGTATACGGCGTGAGGCTCGAGATCACCGATGCCAACGAGCACGGTAACAACAAGTACGTTGCCGTCTCCGAGTTCGATATCGCCAACAAGCCGGTTCCCACCAACACCGTCTACGTTGCCGCTAACAGCTACGCTGCGGCCGAGGACGGCACGCTCGATCTTGCCACCGGCAAGCCCGTCGACGGCGTCGTGACCGGCACCGGCAAGGACCTGGACGATTCCAAGTCCGTGTACCGCGCCGAGGTCAAGGCCGGCAGCGAGCTCACCATGACCGCGAAGCCCGGCGAGAAGCTGGAGTTCGTGGGCTGGTTCGCTCCGTGCTCCGATGAGCCCGTGTCCGAGGACCTGGCCTACAAGGTTCCCACCGCCTACAACGTTGCGCTCGAGGCCCGCTTCAAGCGCGTCGACGGCGGCGTGACCCCCGAGCCCAAGCCCGAGACGTTCACCGTGACGTTCAAGGCCGACGGCAAGGTCGTCGAGACCCAGACGGTCGAGGAGGGCAAGGTCGCTACCAAGCCCGCAACCGATCCGGTGAAGGACGGCTACACGTTCGTGGCCTGGCAGCTCGACGGCAAGGACTTCGACTTCTCCACCAAGGTGACCTCCGACCTGGAGCTCGTCGCCAAGTTCCAGAAGAACGAGGATCCGAAGCCTCCGGTCGACCCCGACAAGCCGGTGAACCCGGACAAGCCCGAGAACCCGGACAAGCCCGCCAAGCCCGGTAAGCCCGACGGCGGCAACAAGGGTGACTCGCTCGTCCAGACCGGCGACGCCTCCATGGCCATCGCAGCCCTCTCCATGCTGGGCGGCAGCGGCCTGCTGGCAGCTGGCTATGCGCGCGCTCGTCGCCGCAAGTAAGCCCAGCGCCTAGGCGCCGTGCTTATATAAAGCAATAGGGATGGAGCCCTCGGGTTCCATCCCTATTTTTATGGCTCGCGGCCCTGCGAACATCTCCTGTATGAGAATCCGCCTCGTGGTCGCCCAACATGGCGGCGATGCGAAAACGAGCCGCGCCCGCATCGCGATGACGACGTGCGGGCGCGGCTCGTATAGTCCCGCGCGAATGGCCGGGGCGTTATCGAAGCGGGCGGGCGTTGCGGGCCTTACAGATCGTCGACGAGCGCCGTCGACTTTGCGTAGGCGGTCGACTTCGCCTCGAAGAAATCGGTCTTCACCATGTTAGCGTTGCTGTACTGCGAGACCCAGGCCATATCGGCGGGCTCGCGCTGGTTGTCGTCGAAGAGGTAGCCGTACCCCAGCGAGCTCCAGCGCAGGTTGCCCAGGTAGCGGATGTAGTCCGTTACCATCTGCTTGGTGAGGCCGCGGATGTGGTCGCCGATGACGTAGTGGCCCCACGCGATCTCCTGGCGCACGCCCTCCTCGAGCATGGCGCGCAGCTCGGCGACCGCCTCGTCGGTGAAGAGCCGGGGCTCCTCCTTCTGCAGCTCCAGGATGATGCTGCGGAAGAGCCAGAGGTGCGTGTTCTCGTCGCGGTTGATATAGCGGATCTCCTGCGCGCTACCGGGCATTTTGCCCATGCGCGCGAGGTTGTAGAAGAACATGAAGCCCGAGTAGAAGTACACGCCCTCCAGGATGTAGTTGGCCATGAGGACCTTGAGCAGCGTGGCGCCGTCCTTCTTCTGCTGGAACTCGTTGTAGCGCTCGCCGATGAAGGTGTTGCGCGCGAGCAGGCGCTCGTCGGTCTTCCATTGATAGAGGATGGAGTTGCGCTGTTCGGGGCTGCAGATGGTGTCGAGCATGTAGCTGTAGCTCTGGCTGTGCACGCACTCCTGGAACGCTTGGATGTGCAGGCAGAGGTTCACCTCGTTGGCGGTGACGTACTCGCTGATGTTGGGCAGGTTGGCCGTCTGCAGCGAGTCGAGGAACACCAGGAACGACAGGATCTTGTCGTATGCCGCGCGCTCGTCGGGCGACAGGTTGGGGTAGTCCTTCACGTCCTGCATGAGGTTGATTTCCTCAGGGATCCAGAAGTTGTTCATGGCCTGGCGGTACCAGCTGGAGACCCAGGGGTACTTGAGGTTGTTGAAGTCGTTGAGGTTGGTGGTGTCGCCGCCGATCATGCGGCGCGCGGCGACGTCGGTGGGTCCGTCGGGGTTGAAGAGTGGCTTGGGCACGAGCCCGGCTGCGGGGTCGATGGACATGGGTCCTCCTTCTGCGTGCGGTGCGGTCTGATGGCGCGAGGGCTAGCTGGAGCAGCTCTCGCACTCCTCGACCTCGAGGGACTTGCTGCGTACATAGTAGATGGTCTTCACGCCGCGCCGCCATGCCTCCAGGTAGAGGTCGAGCACCTGGCGCATGGTGTAGTCGTTGGTGATGTAGAGGTTCATCGACTGGGCCTGGTCGATGTGGCGCTGGCGAACGCCGGCGGCGCGGATGCTCCACGTCTGGTCGATGTGGTGCGCGGGCTTGTAGTACCAGTAGGTGGCGGGGGAGAGTTCGGGCGCCACGCGCGGCAGCATGCTGCCCTTCTTCTCCTCGAGGAAGAACTTGCGCATGACGGGATCGATGCCGGCGGTGGTGCCCGATAGGATCGAGGTCGAGCTGGTGGGGGCGACCGCCAGCAGGTAGCCGTTGCGCATGCCCTGCTCGTGGACGCGCGCCGCCAGGGCGCCCCATGCCTCGCCCGTGTAACCGCGCTTCTCGAAGTACGCGCCGGTGTCCCAGTCGCTGCCCTCGAAGAGCTGGTAGGCGCCGCGCTCGGCGGCCAGGTCGCACGAGGCCTCGATCGCGAAGCGGTTGATATCCTCGAAGACGCGGTCGACGAACTCCAGATGCGCGTCGCTCTCCCAGGCGATGCCGTTGACGGCGAGCATATGGTGGTAGCCCGAGACGCCCAGGCCGATGGCGCGATAGCGCTTGGTGGTGATCTCGGCGTACGGGAGCATGTAGTAGTTGAGGTCGATCACGTTGTCCAGCGCGCGCACCACGGTGCGGACGGTCTCGCGCAGCTTGGGCGCATCCGCCACGGGCAGGCGGCCGAGCGACAGGCTCGCCAGGTTGCACACGACGAAGTCGCCGGGGCGCGTGGTCTTGACCACGACGGTGTCGCCGTCCTCGGTGCGCACCTCGCACGAGACCTCCTCGATGGGGCTCATGTTCTGCGCGATCTCGGTGCAGAGGTTCGAGCAGTAGATGATTCCCGCCTGGGGGTTGGGGTTCGCGTGGTTCACGGCGTCGCGGTTGAAGGTGAAGGGCGTGCCGGTCTCGACGGCGCTCTTCAGGATGAGGCGGACGACGTCCTTGATCGAGAGCGTGCGCTTGGGTATGCGCGGGTCGGCCACGCAATCGAGGTAGCGGCGCTCCCACTCCTCTCCGTAGTAGTCCTCGAGCGCGTAGCCCTTCACGGTGAGGATGTCGTGCGGGCACATGAGGTGCCAGGATTGGTCGAGGTCCTCGTCGGCCATGCGCCAGAAGAGGTCGGGATAGCAGATGGCGGGGAAGACGTCGTGCGCCTTCATGCGGTCGTCGCCGTTGTTGGTGCGCAGCTGCAGGAACTCGGGCAGGTCGCGGTGCCAGGCGTCGAGGTAGACGGCGACGGCTCCCTGGCGCATGCCGAGCTGGTCCACGGCGACGGCGGTGTCGTTGATGACGCGGATCCAGCGGATCACGCCGCCGGCGACGCCGGAGAACCCGCGGATCGAGCCGCCGGTCGCGCGGACCTTGCCGAGGTACATGCCCATGCCGCCGCCGTACTTGGAGACCTGGGCGAAGTTGTCGACGCTGCGGTAGATGCCGGCGAGGCTGTCGGGCACGGTGTCGATGAAGCAGCTGGAGAGCTGGTGGTAGGGCTTGCGGGCGTTGGAGAGCGTGGGCGTGGCCATGGTGACCTCGAGGCGCGATAGCATGTCGTAGAAGCGGCGCACCCATCCCAGGCGGTCGACCGGCTCGCGCATGGCCAGGTGCAGCGCGATGCCCAGGTACATCTCCTGCGGGCTCTCGAGCACCTCGTGGTCGTGCGAGCGAACGGTGTAGCGCTTGAGTACGAGGTCGAGGCCGGCGTAGGTGAACAGCTCGTCACGGGAGTCGTCGATGAACCCTGCCGCCTCGTCGATCTCGGCGCGCGCGTAGCTCTCGAGGATATACGAGCCGTAGAGGCCCTCGTCGGTGAGGAAGCGGATCTTGTCGTACAGCGACGCCAGGCCCCGGCGCGCCTCGGCGCGGCTGAGCGCGCGGTGCGCGGAGAATGCGAGCAGCCGTCCGGCGATGAGCTCCCAGCGCGGCGCCTCCTGGCAGGTGAGCTCGACGGCGGCCTTGGTGAGGGCGTCGAGCCGGTCCTCGATGGACATGCCCGGCTTCGCGAACGACTGGAAGCGATGGTCGAGCTGGTCGAGGCTGTAGGCGGGTTCGGGGAAGTCGCGGGCGATGCGCTCCAGGACGGGCTCGAGTCCGGAGTCGCCGGCCGCGCGGGCGATCCCCGCCCGCAGCCCGCGCTGCTCGGCGCGCTCGTGGCGGTAGAGGATGTAGGCTTTTGCGACGTCGTAGTAGCCCTGTTCCATCAGCGTGCGCTCGACGAGGTCCTGGATCTCCTCCACGCTGCGCGCCCCGGTGCGCCCCATGGCGTCCTCGACGGAGGAGAGCAACTCGTCGAGCTGCTCGTCGGCAGCCTGCTGGTCGATGTCAGCGAAGGCGCGCTGCATGGCTACGCGGATCTTGCTGCCGTCGTAGCTCTCGACGCGGCCGTCGCGCTTCGTTATCTGCGCGGCACGCGGTCCGGTTGCGGTGGATGCGGTTTGCTGCATGCGCGTGGTTCCTTTCAGGCGTATTGGTTCGATTCGTTTCATGTGGCTAACTATGCTACCAAAACTATCTCATTTATAGGACGCGAAACGGCGGGCGATGGTCCCTTCTTATTAACAACGGGGGTCATCG
>NZ_JADNJJ010000175.1:0-7199 GCF_015554865.1 Collinsella sp. D33t1_170424_A12
TCGATAGCCCGGAAGAGCATATCGGAAGCACCCGTAACGAGCCCATGGTCCACGGAGCGAGGAAGCGCAATGCGCACGGAAGCAGCCCCCATCACACCCTCCTATGCGATATCCAAAAGACGCCCATGTAGAACCCCGTGCTCATCGACGGACTCGAGACGCACCTTCGACAGCGAGCCCACCTGAACGGCAGCCGGGGTATCGAGAACCACGCGCTGGAATGATCCAAGCGTGCCCTCGCGTGCGGTCTCGAGCACGACGGACTCTACGGTATCGACACGTCGAAGCGCGTCCTCGCGAGACATCTCCACTGCAAGCGCACGCATCCGCGCGGAACGCTCAGCCATGACCTCGGGGGAAACCTGATCGGGAGCCGCCGCGGCAGGCGTGCCGGGACGCTTGCTATACCGAAAGACATGCATACGCGAAAAGCCAACGGTGCGGCAGAGCGCCAAGGACTCCTCGAACTCCTCATCGGTCTCACCGGGAAAGCCAACGATGACATCACAGGAAAGCGAGATAGACGGTACCGCCTCGCGCAGGCGCTTCACCAATGAAAGGAAATCCTCGGAGGTATACGGACGTGCCATCCGATGCAGTGTGGCATCGCAGCCCGACTGGAGCGGCAAATGCAGGAAAGGTGCGATGCGTTCAGACGACGCCAAGCGTGCGATGAGTCGGTCGGACACGTCCATCGGCTCGATAGAGCTCAGTCGAACCTGCGGAATCGTGGAGCGCCGCAAGATAATGGAGATGAGTTCATCGAGCTCGACATGGGAATCGCTCTCGCTCTCCCCGTCGTACGCGCCCAAGTTCACGCCCGTGAGCACGATCTCGGGAATATGGGAATCCTCCGCCTCGCGAACCTGCTCAAGCACGGAGGCAACCGGAATGGAGCGCTCGGGGCCGCGCGCCTTCCAGACGATGCAATATGTGCAGCGGTGATTGCAGCCATCTTGAATCTTGATTCCCAAACGGGACCGGCCCAGGAAGCTCGATACGCCGTGAGCAAGCTCTTCGGGCGCGTGCTCGCACGATGGCGTTGCGACCGCGCGGACGCGACGCACAACATCGACCTTAGAAGGCTCAACGATAACGCGGGGAGATAGCTCGGCAATCGATTCTGGATGCAGGTTCACCGCGCAACCCGTCGCGATAACCAAGGGAGCAGGCGGCATACCCAGCGCCCGGCGCACCGCCTTGCGCGTCTTGGCCTCGGCTTCACCGGTGACAGCGCAGGTATTGATAATGACGACGTCAGCAGACGCTTCATCTACCAGCTCAAAACCCGCGCGGAGCAAATCGGTCGAGATGCGATCAGATTCGACGCGGTTGACCCGGCAACCAAGATTTACAACAGCGATGCGCGCGTTTCCCACAGTGCTCCTTGCCTAATCGAGAATATCGTCGATGGCGTCGCGAATGAAGGCGCCGACGCCACGATGCTTGTCGTACTGCTCGTCCATAACGTCTTCGTAGCGCTCGAGGAGCTCGCGTGCCTCGCTGCTCAGCTTCTCGGGAACCTTCACGATGACGCGCGCGACCAAGCGACCGCGCTCGCCGCCGCCCATACGCGGCATGCCGAAGCCCTCAACGGTAACAGCCTGGCCGTACTGGGTGCCGGCGGGAACCTTAACCGGAACCTCTTCGCCCTCCATGATTCCAGCAATCGTGACCGTACAGCCCAAGGCAGCCTGCACCATGGAAACGGTCACCTCGGTATACAGATCGTCCGCATGGCGCTGGAAGCGCTCATGCTCTTCAACCTGAATGGTAACGATAAGGTTGCCCGCTTCGGCTCCGCGGTAACCTGCCTCACCGTACCCGGAAACACGCAGTTGCCGACCTGTAGAAACGCCAGCGGGGATCTTCAAGTCAAGATGCTCGTGAGACGGAGTCCTACCCTGCCCGTCGCACATCTCGCACGGATGGTCGACGACAGTGCCCTCGCCCTGGCAGTCGGGGCACGGGGCGGAGGACTGCACGTCGCCGAAGATGGAGCGCTTATAGGTGGTTACGTAGCCCGACCCATGACAATGCGGGCACTGCTGCTCTGAAGCGCCTTCGGACAGACCGGAGCCACCGCAGTCGTCACAGGGCGCCAAGCGATCGTAGCTGATGGTCTTAGTGCAGCCAACAGCAGCTTCTTCGAGCGTGATGCCCAACGAGATGGCCATGTCACGTCCCTGTCGACGCGCCGCCGCGTTGCGGGCGCCACCGCGCGAGCCGCCGAAGAATGACGAAAAGATATCGTCCATTCCCATGCTACCGAAGATATCCGAGATATCGACATAGCTGGAGTTCATGCCAGGGCCGTCGGCAGAGCCATAGCGATCGTAATTCGCGCGCTTCTGCTCATCGGAGAGAACGGAGTAGGCTTCATTCACCTCTTTGAAGAGCTCTTCAGCGTTCGGATCGTCCGAAACATCGGGGTGCACCTCCCGCGCCTTCTTAAGAAACGCGCGCTTGATCGCACGCTGGTCCGCATCGCGGTCAACACCCAGAACCTCGTAATAATCCCTTTTGCCCGACACGCCTGAACATCCTCCTCGTGCATCTTTCCACGGCTACGGCCCGCACATCGACGAGCCGACGCTCTCCATTATGCCCTGACGGCTCAAAAGCAAACACTACATCATGCGATACGGGCTTAAGAACAATCCCTGGGTGCAGCTGGTAAACCACACGGAGAGCAGCGCAAAGAACAAGCCGTTCATAGCACCGTTCATCGCTACGGCGAAGCCTCGCTTCCACCACAGAAGCGACCGATGCAGCGGGTCGTCCGTGGCGACGTAAAAAACACCAAACACAAGCGGTACGAGGCAGATCATGGCGAACAGCGAGAACACGCCGGAGATTGCAGAAAGGATAAGGAACGGCAGCGCGAGCCCGATAACATAGAACCCGGTGCTCGCTCGGTGCTCAAGCCGCTCGGAAGCCACGCGGGCGCGCGCGACGAGATCGCCCGAAGCGGCGCCATTGGTGCCGGCATGGCCCATGCCCGGAATGCGAACGACATCACCGTCATGCGTGTCTTTGGGAAACTCGACGACCTGCTCGGAGGTAACGGCGACACGGCCCGTAGCGCCGCATACCGTACAGGGGTCTGCGACGACCTTGCCCGACCCGCCGCATTCGGGACACACCATCTGCACCGCGCCCATTCCAAACAAGGAGGACAGATCGACGCCGATGGAGCCGGAGCCTCCGCACGTGGGGCACGTACGGGCATGCTCGCTCGAAACAGAACCGGACCCATGGCAGTTCGAGCAATGCTCATAACGGCGGAACGTCACCACGCGACGCGCCCCATCGCGCGATTGCTCACGAGTAAGCTCGATATCGACCACGACATCCGCACCTTCCTCGGGATTGAACGCGGAGCTCGCGCGACGTCGACCAAATCCAGACGCGTCGAAGGGAAACCCGGTAAAAGGAAAGCCGCCAAAACCAGCGCCGCCCGCGGCGGGCTGACCGGTGCCGCCAGCTGCAAAAGGATTGCCCGAACGCATAGCGTCGTAGCGAGCGCGCTTTGAGTCGTCCGAAAGCACGGCGTACGCTTCCGAAACCTCCTTGAAGCGCTCCTCGGCGTCAGGCTCCTTATTGATATCGGGATGAAGCTTGCGCGCCTTTTGCTGGAACGCCTTCTGGATCTCCTTGGAAGATGCAGTAGGCTCCACGCCCAGAATCGCGTAGTAATCTTTATCGTTCATTCCCGCCATATGGCAAAAACTCCCCGCATCGTTGTATAGCACAGCGGGAGATATTATACCCGCGGAGCCCGCATGTGATGAAAAGGCCGCAGAGCAGCGACCCTTCCCTACCGATTTCCCATGAGCGCGCGAGCAGGCGCTACTCCAAAGTCACCTGTCTATATGTGACGCCGCAGCGGTCCAGGATATTCTTCGAAATGAGATTGTCCTCGGTGCCGTCGTATTTGTCATCGAGGTATATAACCTCTCCGATGCCGGCTTGCACCAACGTCTTGGCGCATTCATGGCACGGAAATAGCGTTACATACACGCGGGCACCCGCCATATCCTTAAGCGAACCACGATAGTTGAGAATCGCGTTGGCCTCGGCATGGATCACGTAATTATGCTTATCGTGCAACGGATCGTCGGCCGTGCCCCAAGGAAAGTCGTCGTCGTTCAACGCGGAAGGCGTGCCGTTGTAGCCGACGGACAGAATGCGATTGTGGATATCGGCGATACAGGCACCGACTTGCGTATTCGGGTCCTTGCTGCGCATGCTCGCCGCAACAGCAGCGCGCATGAAGAACTCATCCCAGCTAATAACATCCTCGCGTTTTCCAGGCATGGCAAACCCCTTTCGTTAGCTGGTCTCCAGCATGCCCCAAGACGAACGCACGCGCAAGGCCGAGATGAAGCCAAGGTCTCTACGCTGGCCGCGCGAGGTTCCAGAACAACCCGAAAAGCTCATTTCCCTCGAGCCAGCCGGCGTGCGTAGGAACGAGCGCCCCATGCGACCAACGCGCCAGACCAAGATCGACCGCTCGCGAGCAGGCAGCATCAATAAGGTCAACCGGAATGTATCGCGAGGCACGATCGAGCAGCTCCGTCGAGATGCCGCGCACCATACGGCACGAAAGCATAAGGTCTTCGGCCACGGCCTCTCGTGGAGATAGGGACTCGCGATCGAACTCGATACCTCCGTCATCAAGTTGAACGAATCGCTCGCGACCAGAATCACCCTCGTCTCGCATGCTTGCAGCGGATCGTCCCAAGCCAAGATAGCTCTTGCCGGTCCAGTACGCGATGTTATGGAGGCACTCGCAACCCGGGAGGGCGTAACTCGCCACCTCATACCGCGCGTAACCAGCGAAACGCATGAGATCCGCGGCTCTATCCATGCATTCCGCCTGGAAATCCTCGTCTGGTACCCGCACCGTTCCCGCTCGCTCCATGCGCTCGAGAGGGGTCCCCTCCTCTAGCTGCAACGGATACACCGAAATATGATCGGGACGGACCTCGCCGTCAAGCAACATGCCCAGCGTACGCTCCCACGACGCCAACGTCTGGCCGGGAAGACCGCACATAAGGTCGCACGAAACAGTCAGGCCGGCGCCGCGTGCACGCTGGACGGCTTCAAGCGCGTCGACCGCGGAATGGATACGCCCGATCGAGCTCAGCTCGCAATCGACGAGGCTCTGAACGCCGAGCGAGACGCGCGTCACACCAGCCCTCGCCAAAAGACACGCGAGCCCTGCGGAAAACGATTCGGGATTGGCTTCGCACGTGAACTCGACCGGTGTGCAAAAAGCTAGAATGCTGCAAACCAATCCGATTAGGCGCTCGCCAGCCAAGCTGGGCGTTCCACCTCCAATATAGACCGTCTTTACATCATCCAGCTCGCCAGCGTTACCGTGAGCTCGGACCTGCATCTCGAGCGCATCCAAATATGCCGCCATACCATCGAGACATGCAGCATCCGCACGAGAATCGAAATCGCAATACAGGCACTTAGATTTGCAAAACGGTATGTGAAGGTAAAGCGCTTCGTAAGGCATTACGTAGGTCCTGCAACCTTAACTATCGAAGCCCGGGATGGGCTCGCCATGGTCCACCAGCTCCACGCATTGCCGCACATCGAGCTCTATCTCGTCGACAAGCGCCATAAAGTCTTCAAACGTCGAGCACTTCACTACGCGGCCGCGCCAGCCCGCGGCATGAGGCATGCCCTTGAGATACCAGGTCGCAAATGTGCGCGCACGCGCCATATGGGCATCATGGCTCTGCAAGAGCGCAAGGTGCTCGCGTAGCGCACCGAGCCGCTCCTCGATGCTGTGCAAGGGGCAGGCCGAGCCCTCAAGGGCGATCGCGCGAGCATCATCGAAGATCCACGGATTACCATAAGTACCACGGGCGATGAACACGGCCGTCGCCGCCGTCCCATGAAGCATGCGAGCAGCGCGCTCGGCGCTGAACACGTCGCCTGAACCTATGACGGGCACCTGCACGCGATCGGCAACGGCATCGATCACGGACCAATCAGCTTGGCCGCTATAGAGCTGGCCTGCAGAGCGTCCATGGACGGCAACGGCGGCAACGCCGGCCTGCTCGAGACGAGCGGCGAAATCCGGGGCCAGCAAGCGTCCTGACTTGAAATCCTTGCGCATCTTAACGGTCACGGGGACGCGAGCGTTATCGACGCAGGCGCGCACGATATCGGCGGCGAGCTCAGGCTGCTCCATAAGGGCCGAGCCCTCACCCTTAGAAATCACCTTGCGGGCCGGGCACGCCATGTTGATGTCGACGAGCGTCAAGCGATCGCCCACGCGCTCCTGAACGACCTCGACAGCCGATGCAAATTGCTCGGGCTTCGAACCGAACAACTGGACGCAGATCTGCGGCTCCTCGGCAGCAGGAAGCACGAGCTCCCACGTCTTCTCGCTTGCGTACGCCAAGCCCGCGACGGAGACCATTTCGCTGTATGCCAAATGAGCGCCTCGACGGCGGCACATGATGCGATATGCGGCATCGGTGACACCAGCCATGGGGGCCAGAAGAAACGGCTGCTCGGCAAACGCATCGAGCAGCCGCTGGGTTTGAGAGGAAATGGGCATGTGATTACTCGTCCACCTTGAGAATGGCCATGAAAGCTTCCTGCGGCACCTCGACGGAGCCAATGGCCTTCATGCGCTTCTTGCCTTCCTTCTGCTTTTCGAGCAGTTTGCGCTTACGCGAGATATCGCCTCCGTAGCACTTGGCAAGGACGTCTTTGCGCCGCGCCTTAACGGTGGAGCGAGAGATGATCTTGTTGCCGATTGCGCCCTGGATGGGAACCTCGAACAGCTGGCGGGGAATGATCTCCTTGAGTTTATCGCACAGGCCGCGCGCCAAGCCGTACGCCTTGTCCTTGTGAACGATAAACGACAACGCGTCAACCTCGTCACCGGAAAGCAGGATATCGAGTTTTACCAGGTCACTTGCACGATACTCGGAAAACTCGTAATCGAGCGAGGCATAGCCCTTGGTGCGGCTTTTCAGCTGATCGAAGAAATCGAGAATCAGTTCGGCAAGCGGCATATCGAAACGCATCTCTACAGACTTCTGCGACAGGTGAATCATGTCGGTGGTGATACCTCGATGCTCGATGGCAAGCTGCATCACCGCGCCGGTGTACTCGGGAGGCACGATAACCTTTGCCTTGAGATACGGCTCCTCGATGCGATCGAT
>NZ_JADNJJ010000176.1:0-4213 GCF_015554865.1 Collinsella sp. D33t1_170424_A12
CAGGACCCGCGACGCATGGTAGTCGTCGAACAGCTTGCCGCCAAACTCGAGATACAACTTGCCGCCAAGTTCGTCGATCCGGCGACGAATCTGCTCGGTTTGTAACTCGATGTATTTCTCGTTATCAAAACCTTGACGCATGTCCCCATGCTCCTTCCAGCAGCCACGTTCTAACCTTGCCATTATACCGAAGCCGTCCGAACGAACCACGCCGTGCACAATCTGCATCCAAATACTCTACGCGGCCGAGGGCAAACGTCGCCATAAACAAAAGCGCCCCCACCCGTGCACGGAACGGGAGGGGGCCGAAAGGTAGGTCTCAGCCAGCTTTACCGCGTGTGAGCGAGGCAACCGGCTAGACGACTATGGGGTCGAGTGCACGGGTTACGGAACGATGACCACGCAGGCGATCGTAAGGATAACCATGCAGACCAAGGTGAGCACCACGATGAGCTTCATAGCGAACTTGAGCCAGGTGGTCCACTCGATCTTGGCGAGCGCGAGGCCGCCCATGATGGCGCCGGACGTCGGGGTGAACAGGTTCACGACACCGATGGCGGCGGAGAAGATCATGACCATGACCTCAGGCGAGAAGCCGAGCTCGGCAGCGAGCGGGCCCATGATGGGCATGGACACGGTGGCCATACCGGAGGTCGAGGGGATCAGGAAGGACAGGCCGAAGTACACCAGGTACGCCATGGGAGCGAAGATGATACCGGAGAGGCCGGCCAGGGCGTTCGCAGCCAAATCGAGGACGTAGACATCGAGGCCGGTGGACGCCATGAGGACGGAGATGCCGCGAGCAAGGGCGATGATGAGAACGACGGACATCATGTCGGCGGCGCCGGTGATGAAGGTGTTCACGATCTGCTTCTCGGACAGGCCGCCGATGATGCCGATCACGATAGCCATGATGAAGAACCACGTGGAGGCCTCATCGAAGTACCACTGGCCGATGGGCAGGCCGGTGATCATAGCGGACCAGCCGAGCTTGGTCTGGACCTCGGAGGTAGCGATGCCCTCGAGCTCGCCCTCGGCCACGGTCGTGGTCTCGTTGGCCTCGTCGTACGCAGCGACGAAGTCGTCGGTACCGACCTCGGTCTCGACGGTCTCCCACTGAGCGCCGGCGTCGAAGAAGTCGGCAACGCCCTGGTTGAGGTCACCCAGCGGAATGAAGCCGACGATCATGACGACGAAGGTGAAGGCGAAGGCAACCAGAACACCCTTCTGGCGACCGGTGAGCTTGACGTCCTTGGTGACCTCGGCGGCAGCTGCGCCGTGGGCCTCCTCGGCGTCCTTGAGCTCCTGCATGGAGAGGATGGTCGAGCCCTTATCGGCCTTGACCTTCTTGGCGTAGCTCATCACGAACGCGATGGAGATAGCGGTGGTCACGATCCACAGGACGGCACCAAGACCGATGATGATGGTCTGGTTGACCTCGATGCCGACACCGCGAAGGGCGTCGACGGCGGCGCCGACGGCAAAGGGGTTGACCGTGGAGCCCAGGCAGCCGCAGCCGGCGCCCAGAAGAACGGTCGCGGCGCCGACCATGGGGTCGAAGCCTGCGGCCATCATCGTGGCAGCGAGCAGGGCGTAGAAGGGCACCGTCTCCTCGCACATACCATAGCTGGTACCGCCGAGGGAGAAGATGAACATAAGGACGGGGATGATCATCAGCTCGTTGCCCTTGAGCTTCTTGACCAGGACGGCGATGCCGTTGTCGAGGGCACCGGTCTCGGTCATCATGCCAAGGAAGCCACCGAGGATCATAACGAACAGGCATACGGGGAGGGCATCCGCGAAGCCGCGGACGGGCGCCATGAAGAAGTCATCCAAGCGGGCAGCGGTGACTTCGGGCGTGATGCCGGCAACAGCGACGGTGATGAGCGCTACGACTGCCAGCAGGATAAGAAGAATGGTGAACGATGAAGGCATACCACGCTTTTTCTTAGCGGTCTCAGTCAAGGTTCTCATCCCCCTTTCGTATCAAGGTGTTGTTCTGTTCCCCGCATCGATACCGTGCCGTGCTTCTTACGATGCGAGGGCTGCAGAGGACTGCCGATAATAAACGCCCCAAGGCGGGTGCCGCTCGGAAGCAGCACCCGCCCGGGGAGGCTCAAGCTACTTACTTGAGGGTGGCGTACATGATCGCCTTGATGGTGTGCATGCGGTTCTCGGCCTCATCGAAGACCTTGGACTGCTTGGACTCGAAGACAGCGTCCTCGACCTCCATCTCGGTGACACCGAACTTCTCGGCGATGTCCTTGCCGATGGTGGTGTTGGTGTCGTGGAAGGCCGGCAGGCAGTGCAGGAAGATGGCGGACGGATCGGCCATGGCCATGAGCTCGGTGGTGACGCGGTAGTCCTGGAGCTGGTTGATGCGCTCGGTCCAAACCTCGTCAGGCTCGCCCATGGAGACCCACACGTCGGTGTAGATGACGTGCGCGCCGGTGCAGGCGTCCTTGACGTCGGAGGTCAGCTTGATGGTGCAGCCGTTCTCCTCAGCGATGGGCTTGCAGGCCTCGATGACGTCGTCGGCGGGCATGCACTCCTGCGGACCGCAGGCCACGAAGTTCATGCCGAGCTTGGCGCAGACGACCATCAGGGAGCGAGCGACGTTGTTCTTGCAGTCGCCCATGAAGACGAGGGTCTTGCCCTTGATGTCGTAGTTGAAGTTCTCCTGGACGGTCAGGATGTCGGCGAGCATCTGGGTGGGGTGCCACAGGTCGGTCAGGCCGTTCCACACGGGCACGCCGGACTTGGCGGCGAGCTCCTCGACGTCCTCCTGATCGAAGCCGCGGAACTCGATGCCGTCATACATGCGGCCGAGAACGCGGGCGGTGTCCTCGATGGACTCCTTCTTGCCCATCTGGGACGAACCGGGATCGAGGTAGGTCACGCCCATGCCGAGGTCCATGGCGCCGACCTCGAAGGCGCAACGGGTGCGCGTAGAGGTCTTCTGGAACAGCAGGACGATGTTCTTGCCCTCGAGGTAGCGGTGCGGGGTACCCGTGCGCTTGAGGTCCTTGAAGTTCTTGGAGAGCTTGAGCATGTACTCGATCTCTTCGGTGGTGAAGTCGAGCAGGCGCAGGAAGCTGCGACCGGAGAGGTTAACGCCCATGTGCGTATCCTTTCTAATAAATGACAGGCATGCCGCGGATGCGACATGCAGTAAGTATGACGGCGCATCACGACCGATGCGCCGTCAAATTCATAAGATCTTAGAGGTCCTCACGCCAGAAGGGCATGCTCATGCAGCGCGGGCCGCCACGACCACGGGAGAGCTCGGCGGAGGGAACGACCAGGAGATCCAGGCCCTCCTTGTAGAGCACGTCGTTGGTGACGGTGTTGCGGGCATAGACGCAGATCTTGCCGGGGGCGACGGCCAGCGTGTTGGAGCCGTCGTTCCACTGCTCGCGAGCAGCAGCGATCGGGTCGCCGCCACCGCAGGGGATCAGCTTGATCTGATCGACGCCGGTAGCATCCTCGAGGATGTGCTCGAGCGTGTCGACCATTTCCTTGATGTTGACCTCGCCGGGGTTCTTGCCCGGGGTGAGCTCGTACACCTTGAGGGTGCCCATGATCGCCGGGTGGATGGTGAACTTATCCACGTCGATCTGGGTGAAGACGGTGTCGAGGTGCATCATGGCGCGGTTGTTGGGGATGTCGAAGGCGAGGATGCGATCGACCTTGGAGTCGCTGTTCCAGAAGATGTTCTGGGCCATGACGTCGATAGCGGCAGCCTGGGTGCGCTGGGAGATGCCCACGGCCAGGGTGTGCTCGTTGATGTTGAGGACGTCGCCACCCTCGGTGTGGTAAGCGGCATCGCGACGGAAGTACAGGGACACGTCCTTGTAATCCGGGTGATACTTGAAGATGTACTTGCCGTACAGGGTCTCGCGGTTGCGGGTGACGGAGTACATACGGTTCAGGCAGACGCCGTTGCCGACGACCGCGAACGGGTCGCGGGTGAAGTACAGGTTGGGCATCGGGTCGATGATGAGATCGGACTCGGACTCGGTGTTGACCAGGGAGTCAAGCGTGGTGGAGCTCACGAGCGGCATCTCGATCTCGGCCTTGGTGAGACCGGCCATCGTCTTCTGGACGAACTCGAGGTTGTCCTTGATGGAATCGAGCTTCTCGCGGACGACCTTGGGCATCTCCTTGCCCTTGATGCCGGCCTCGGCGATGTACTGATCCAGGAACTCCTGGC
>NZ_JADNJJ010000177.1:0-8340 GCF_015554865.1 Collinsella sp. D33t1_170424_A12
TCGACGAACTTGGCGGCAAGTTGTATCTCGAGTTTGGCGGCAAGCTGTTCGACGACTACCATGCGTCGCGGGTCCTGCCCGGTTTTGAGAGCGATACCAAATTCCGTATGCTCCAGAAGCTTGTCGACGACGTCGAGATCATCATCGCCATCAATGCGAACCATATCGAGAAGAACAAGGCCCGCGGCGATCTGGGTATCACCTATGACGAGGACGTCCTTCGCCTTACGGATATCTTCCGTGCGAATCGCTTCGCGGTCGCCGGCGTCGTGATCACCCAGTATGCGGGTCAGCCCGCTGCCGCCGTCTTCCGCCATCGTCTGGAGGAGATGGGCATCACCTGCAAGCTCAATTACCCCATCGAGGGCTATCCCCACGACATCGACCTCATCGTTTCGGAAGATGGCTACGGTAAGAACGAGTTCGTGGAGGCCACCCGTCCGCTCGTGGTCGTTACCGCGCCCGGTCCTGGTTCGGGCAAGCTCGCCACCTGCCTGTCCCAGCTCTATCACGAGCACAGCCGCGGCGTCGAGGCGGGCTATGCCAAGTTCGAAACCTTCCCGGTGTGGAATCTGCCGCTCAACCATCCGGTGAACATAGCCTACGAAGCCGCTACGGTCGATCTGGACGACGCCAACATCATCGACTCGTTCCACCTCGAGGCCTATGGAAAGACCGCGGTGAACTACAACCGCGATGTCGAGGCGTTTCCGGTGGTCAAGGCGTTGATGACAAAGATCTTGGGCGAGAGCCCGTACCAGAGCCCCACGGATATGGGCGTCAACATGGTCGGCTTCGCCATCTGCGATGACGAGGCCTGTCGCGAGGCCTCGCTGGCCGAGATCGTGCGACGCTATTTCGATGCCGCGGCGCGCGTGAAGCGCACGGGAATGGGGGAGGAGCAGGTCGGACGCCTCAAGGCCATCATGCAGAAGGCGGGAATCGACAAGGGCTACCTGCCCACGCGCGAAGCCGCGCTCGAGCGTGAAGAGGAGACCGGCGGCCCGGTGGGCGCCATGATCCTGCCCGACGGCACGGTTATCACGGGCAAGACGTCCGAGCGCCTCGGTGCGGCGAGCTCGCTGCTGATGAACGCCCTGAAGACGGTCACGGGGGTCGATGTGGAGGAGGATGTGATCGACGATGGTGCCATCGACCCCATCTGCCGTCTTAAGACGGAGTTCCTCGACAGCAAGAACCATCGCCTCCATTCCGATGAGACGTTGATCGCGCTGTCCATCTCTTCGGCTACGAGCGATGTCGCGAAGCGCGTGATCGGCGGGCTTTCGGCGCTTCACGGATGCGATGCGTTCTTTAGCGTGATCATCTCGCAGACAGATGAGGAGCTGTACCGCAAGCTCGGTATCAACGTGTGCTGCGAGCCCAAGTACGAGCGTCATACGTTCTATCATAAATAGGCTTCGTCGTGAGACGGGCTGCCTGATACGATGCGATGGAGGGGCGATTCGATGCGAGGCGCCCCTCCATCGCTGTATATGGTGCGCGGTGCGAAGGGACGGGACGGCTCCCGCGCCCTTGCGTGACGGGGTGTGTAGGCGGGTATTCATGCCGTCGAGCTATGCGGGAGGTGCATATGGGGGAGTGCGCTCATGCGTCCGGGCCAACCGGTGCTCGGGAATCGACCATTTCGAAGCGCTTCTTGATTCCCGGGGCGCCGTTGGATGGCGCCACCGCCCTCGAAGGCGCTCTGGAGGAATACCTCTCGCACCTGGTGGTCGAGCGCAACGCCTCGCCGCGAACGGTGGAGGGCTATCGACGCGACCTTCGGCGCTATCTCTCCTATGCGCTGCTCCAAGGGGCGTGCGCCCCCGACGATGTCGACCTATCGTTGATCGAGGCCTTTGCCGCCGAGATGCGCCGCGCGCGCTATGCCGCGGCGTCGATCGAGCGCTCGCTCGCCGCCATCAAGGGATTCCATCGCTTTATGAGCCGCGAGGGCCTTGCATCCTCCCAGCCCACGGCCGCCCTGCATCTCCCGCGCAAGGCGGAGCGCCTGCCGCAGTGCCTTTCCATCGAACAGGTTACCAGGCTGCTGGAGCAGCCCTTCACGGCTACCCCGACGGGTGATCGCGATCGCGCCCTGTTGGAGGTGCTCTACGGATGCGGCCTTCGCGTGGGCGAACTCGTCGGCCTCGATACGGGCGATGTCTTTTGGGACGAGGAGTTCGTGCGCGTGCTCGGCAAAGGCTCTAAAGAGCGCTTGGTGCCCCTGGAGGGCGCGGCGTACCGCTCGTTGGCGTCATATGTGTTCGACGGCGCCCGTTCGGCGTTGGCATCGCATGCTCGCACGGGCGCTCCTGCCGATGCGGTGTTTTTGAATAAGAACGGGACGCGCCTTTCGCGGCAGAGCGTGTTTACGCTGTGCGAGCGCGCGGGCCGCGCCGTTGGCATAGAGGGACTGCATCCCCACGTGCTGCGGCATTCGTTTGCCACGCATATGCTTGCGGGCGGAGCGGACCTGCGCGTGCTTCAGGAGATCTTGGGGCATGCCGATATCTCGACCACGCAGGTTTACACCCATGTGGACCGCACCCATATCACCGAGGAGTATCTCGCCGCTCATCCCCGGGCGTGAAGACGACGCCGATGCGGCGCGGGACTCGGTGGGGAGGTGGTGGGACGCGCGGTTGCCGGGTGCGGCCGGTAGGGCTGCGCGTCCGCTTGCCAGCGGCCCGCCGTGCGCATGGTGGGAGGCTGGTGGGACGGATGGCCGTATCGGGGCCGATCGAGAGGGTGGGGATTGGGGAGCGTCTCTGCCCCTCGTGGCGGCGTTCCAGGCCTGTAGCGCTGCATATTTTGCCGTTTCCTTCAGGAATGACCCAAAGTATAGTGGTCTGTTCAATTCCCTGTCCATGCGAAGCGCTATAGTACGGCTATCGATGGGGCGTTGGGGATCTCCACCTCATCTACCTGCGGCTTCACAGTCGACTCACAACTGAATAAAATCGGTTCAAGCTCAACTTGAAGGTTATCCTCCCCTTGGTTCCGTGGCGTTGATGGTGCTTACCACCGTATCTAACACAATATGTAGTGTTTGTTCTGCGCCCTGAATCCCGTCCCCACATCTCTCCCACGTGTCATGGTGTGGGAGGGTGGGGGAGAGGGTGGGAAAAAGTGTTGCGAAAAGTACCGCTAGCCCATAAGATGGAAAGCGTCGACAGAGGGGGTGGTTCCCCGTATCGCGCATCCGAGCAACCGAGGGGAGGGCGCAGCAGTGATCTTGACCGGAACATACGAGCGCAATCTCGATGCCAAAGGTCGTTTGTCCCTGCCTGCTGCCGTCCGCGACGAGCTCTCGACGCACGTGTACGTGTTGCCCGCACCCGATGTCGATGCCCTGTATGTGTTCTCGAGCGACGAGTATGAGAAGTGGGTCATGGCCCTCTTCGAGAAGCGCGGCGGTTTCGACCCCCGTAAGCGCGAGGACCAGGCGCTCATGAGGAAGGTCAACTCGATGGCGACGCCGATGGATATCGACTCCGCCTCCCGTATCGGTCTTTCCGAAGCGCTTCGCGAGAAGAAGCATCTCTCTCGCGAGGTCACCGTGGTGGGCAACTTCGACCACCTGGAGATCTGGGACCGCACAACCTGGGATCAGGCGCAGCAGGAGTCCGATGAAGACCTGGCAGACCTCTTCTATTCGTAAGGACGGCAACACATATGGAGACGGGATCTTTGACACCTGAATTTCGGCATGAACCTGTCATGCTCCAAGAAGTGCTCGACACGCTCGCACTCACGCCCGGCTCGGTCGTATGCGACTGCACGCTGGGAGGCGCCGGCCATTCGGTTCGTATGGCGGCCTGCGTGGGCGCGGACGGCCTTCTGCTCGGCATCGACCAGGATGACATGGCGCTCGCCGCGGCGGGGGAGCGGCTCGACCGCGAAGCCCCGGATACGCCGCATCGCTTGCTCAAGGGCAATTTCGGCGATATGGATGCGCTGCTGTGCTCGGCGGAGGTGCCGGGTGTCGATGGATTCCTGTTCGATCTGGGCGTTTCGAGCCCGCAGCTTGATATCCCAGGAAGGGGCTTCTCCTACAACGAGGACGCCCCGCTTGATATGCGCATGGATCCGGGAAACAACACCCTAGACGCAGCTGAGGTCATCAACACCTATTCCGAAGCAGACCTCGCCCGGATTCTCCGCGTCTACGGCGAAGAGAAGTTCGCGACGCAGATCGCGCGCGAGATCGTTCGACGCCGTGCCACGAGCGAGATCGCCACGACGGGCGATTTCGTCGAGGTGATCAAGGCTGGAATTCCCGCGGCCGCACGCCGCCATGGCGGGCATCCCGCCAAGAGAAGCTTCCAGGCCATTCGCATCGAGGTCAACCACGAGCTCGAGGTGCTCGAGCGCGGACTCGAGGCGGCGATTCGCTGGGCGAATCCGGGAGGGCGCATCTGCGTTATCTCGTATCACTCGCTCGAGGATCGCATCGTGAAGAACATCTTCAAGGAGATGAGCCAGGGCTGCACGTGCCCGCCGGATATACCGGTCTGCGTGTGCGGCAACGTGCCGACGTTGAAGGTGCTTACCCGCAAACCCCTTGTCGCGTCGCCGGAAGAGGTGGCGCGCAACCCCCGAGCCCGTTCGGCGAAGATACGCGTGGCGCAGCGGTTGTAGCCGATGCGCCTGTACCTCCGCCAGCGTGCGCGCATGAATCGTTCTACTGAATCGCAGCACCGCCCATGGCGATGCGCACACCGAAAGCGGAGGCTTGCATATCATGGCCTATTACAACTCAAATGCAGCACGTGCCTATGATATGCAGGACGAGGCATATGAGCCGTACGGCGCGTATGCCCCCGCCGCCCCGCGCGAGGAGGCTCGTCCCCGACTCGACGTCCTGACGGGTGCCGGCCGCGAGGCCAATCAGGGCGTGAGCCCGCTGTTCACCACCGTGGCGAAGGTCGCGGTCGCCATGGTGCTCGTGCTCTTCGCCGTAGGCGCCGTGCGCGTCGCCCTGGGCAGCATGACCACGGTCGCGCTCAACGCCAACGCGGAGATGACCACCGCTATCAGCGAGGCGCATCAGGAGGCTTCCGATCTGGAGGTCAAGCGCTCCGTGTACGGCTCCCGTGCGCGCATCCGCGACCTTGCGGCCGATACGCTCGGCATGGTGGAGGCGGAAGGCGGCGTTACGCTCGACCTGTCCTAGGGCTCGATGTGACGGAACGACGGAATTGACTGATCTATGAATAATCGCATGCATCGTGAAAACGAGAACGGCCCGCGCGGGACGACGGATCGTCGGCCGCGCGGGCAGCGTGATATCGCGCCTACGGACTTCATTCGCAGCGGCGTCGATGGCGAGTCGTTTTCGCGTCGAGCGGTGCTGGGAGGCCTGTTCGGCGCGGCCCTGGTGCTCGGCGTGGGAAAGCTCGTAGACTACCAGGTCGTAAACAGGGACGCCTACCTCGAGCAGGCCGACATGCGCCGCCGTATTGGCGCGACGCTGTTCGCGAAGCGCGGGACCATCTACGACCGCAACGGCAACGTGCTCGCTGCGAGCGCGGAGTGCTCCAATGTATACGTCAATCCGCAGCGCATCGAGTCGCGTAAGAAGGCGGCCCGGGCTCTCGTCGACGTATTGGGCATCGATAGGAAGTTCGCAGCCGAGGTGGTTTCCGGCGAGGGCACGTTCGCCTATGTCAAGCGGCTGGTTGACCGGGAGGACTGCGATCGTCTTGCCGAGAAGGACATAGCCGGCATCGAGTTCGAGCCCGCCGTCAAGCGCGTCTATCCGTATGGGCCCCTCGCCGCCCAGGTGCTGGGCGCCGTGGGCTTTGATAACAAGGGCATCTCGGGACTCGAGGGGTACTACGACGACATCCTCACCGGCTCCGATGGATACGTGGAGCGCGAGTCGGGCGCCGGCGGCTCGTTCATCGCCGGCGGCGATTACGAGAAGACGCCTGCGACCGACGGCGGCGACATCGTTTTGAGCATCGATGCGGATATCCAGCAGGCCGCCGAGGAAGCCATGGCAAAAGCCGTGGAGGACTCCGGCGCGAAGTACGGATCGGCGATCGTGGTCGATCCCACGACCGGCGATATCCTTGCAGCGTGCTCCTATCCCACCTATGATCCCTCCGACCTCTCCACGGCGCGCGCAGAGGATATGAACCTGCGCGTCGTCACCGACGCCTACGAGCCCGGTTCGGTTTTCAAGGCGCTCGTATGCGGCATGGCCATCGACATGGAGAAGATCTCGCCCGACACCGAGTTCAGCGTGCCGGCCAGCGTCCTGGTGGGTTCGGACCGCGTGTACGATGTCGACAAGCGCGACTATACGATGACCATGACCACGCGCGAGATCATGCGTCGTTCGTCCAATACCGGCATGGTGCTGGTGGGCAAGGAGATCGGCGCCGACAGCTTCGCGAAGTACCTGAAGAAGTACGGCCTGGGTACCAAGAGCGGCGTGGATTTTCCGGGCGAGTCGACCGGAATCATCCGCAAGCGCAGCGAATACGATGGCTCCAGCTTGGGCTCCATGTCCTTCGGACAGGGCATCGCCGTATCTCCCATCGAGCTGGTGCGTGCCATGACCGGCATCGCGAACGGCGGCATCATGTCCACGCCCCATTTCCTGCTTTCAAAAAAGGGCGAGGAGGTTGATTGGAGCTCCTCGCAGAAGCGCTGCATCAGCGAAGAGGCGGCCCGCCAGGTCGTTTCGATGATGGAGACGGTCGTGGCCGAGGGTACCGGTTCTGCGGGCCAGATCGATGGCTATACCATCGCCGGCAAGACCGGCACCGCCGAGCGAGCGGGCGAGGGCGGCTACGAGGAGCTCAACAACATGGCATCCTTCCTCGGTTTCACATCGCCCGACAACCCGCGCGCCATGGTGTATATCACGCTCGATGGAACGGCGTACACCTCGAGCGTCGCGATGCCTCCGTTCAAGGAGATCATGCGGGCAGCCATCAGCAGCCTGGGCATCAAGCCCGATGCATAGGTTGGATGCGAGCGCACGTGGCGTGGAGCGTTCACACACCCTGCACCACAGCCGGGGTATCGCGCGATACAATTGACCGCCAGGATATGAGCGTACGAAGGGTGACGCATGATTGAGATAGCTGTGAAGTACCTCGAAAGCGTGACGGGGGCCAAGCCTTGGACGGGCAACGCCGACCGTATCTGCCGCGGGGTGGTGATCGATTCGCGCGGCGTGGAGGAGGATTCCATCTTCGTGGCGTTCCCGGGCGAGCGCGTGGACGGCAACGCCTTCGCGCCGCAGGCGATCCAGGCGGGCGCGGCGTGCGTGGTGCTCACGGTCGAGCCCTCCCGCGAGCTGCTGCGCCTTGCCGACGAGCACGAGTGCGCGGTCTTTACCTGCGACGATCCCACGGAGTTCCTGCTCCGCCTGGCCCAGGGCTACCGCGCCCGCATGCGCTGCACCGTGGTCGCCGTGACCGGCTCCATCGGTAAGACCACCACCAAGGACGTTCTGTGCGCCCTGCTATCCACCCGCTATCGCGTGCACGCCACCCAGGGCAACTACAACAGCGTGATCGGCATGCCGCTCACCATCCTGGCCGCTCCGCGAAACACCGAGGTCATGGTGCTCGAGATGGGCATGGACGCCCGTGGGCAGATCGAGCGTCTGTCGCGCTGCGCCCAGCCCACGTATTCGATCATCACCAAGATCGGCACGTCGCATATCGGCCTGCTGGGGAGCCGTGAGAACATCGCCCGTGCGAAAGCCGAGGTCTGCTGCGGCATGCCGCCATCGAGCGAGAATTTCGAGGGGCACCACTCCGCGCTCGTGCTTTCGGGCGAAGACGACTTCACGCCGTTCATCATCGAGCATTTCGCCAAGCCGGCCGGTATCGACGTCATCCTGTGCGGCCTGTCTGCCGACGACGACGTCTCGGCTACGTCCATCGAGGTCGGCGAGGACGGCCGTCCCACGTTCAATATGATGGTGCGCAACGGATCGCAGTTCAAAACCACGCTCGCGATTCCCGGAAAGCAGTCGGTGGGCAACGCGCTGTACGCCGCGGCCGTGGCATCCGAGCTCGGCATCCCCCAGTTCACCATCGACGAGGTGTTCCAGAGCCTGCAGATCACCGGTCGTCGCCAGGAGGTTCGGCGTGCCGCTTGCGGCGCCCGCGTAATCGACGACTCGTACAACGCCAGCCCGGAATCCATGGCCGCCGGTCTGGACCTGCTGTCAACGCTTCCCTGCAGCGGCACGCGCATCGCCGTTCTTGGCGAGATGGGCGAGCTGGGCGAAGAAGGGGAGCGCTTCCATGAGCTGGTGGGAGCCTATGCCGCGGCGAAGAAGCCGGGCCTTGCCATCTTCGTGGG
>NZ_JADNJJ010000178.1:0-5866 GCF_015554865.1 Collinsella sp. D33t1_170424_A12
ATGTCGGCGCGGGCCACGATTGCATACGGACGGAAGCTAAACGTTCCGTCACCGTTGTTCCAGCCCTTGGAAATACCGGCAGACGCAAGCCAATTGATATGCGCAGCATGGGGCGTGCTTCCATCAACATCGCTGAAGGAAAGCGGTTTCACGATATTAAAGGCAATACGCAGCTCACCCGTGTAGTTCCCCTTACCTTGACAGATAGCATAACCGGTTCCGGGCTTAGTGTTGGACGCGTGCGTTAGCGTGTAGTCTGCCCCCTCTACAAGAAGCTCTCCGTCGAGGCGCAGCGTCACCTTAGGATTGACCGCGGCACCGGTAAACGTCTGGTCATCAATCGAACCCGCTTTCACGCCATCAGTAAGTGCGCGCGGTGCGATCTTATACGAAATGACCTTGTTGCCAACAGAGCCATCAGCCCAGCACGCCGACCCAGGATCAACCAATTCAAGCTCCACGCTGTACGACCCAGCATTTGTGCCACCATCGTTCGACACGACGCGATACAGATCGGATTCCGCAACAACAGGAACCTGGTTTTTCCCATTAAATGTCAAATCAGCTACCACGGGCACATCAACGGAAATCATACCGTTGCCCTCAAGCCTCATAACATGCCATGTACCATTTTTCTTTACCAGAATGTGCGAAGCATCAGCATTAGATCCAGCATCGTAGATACTCTCATATTCCAGAGGAATGATTACATTGCCCTCATCATCAACGGCACCAGCATGGCCCCTGCCATCAGTCACGTAGTTGATGTTATCGCGCTCGGCAACGCGACCCGCGCGGATGCGCTGCATGTCGCCAATCATCATCGGCTGGATGCGATAGTCGTACAAGGGAGAAAACGCATCACGCTCATACTCGCTGTTATAAATAAACGAAAGACATGTGTTACCTTCACACTCGACTTCGTCGAATACTCGAAACTCGATACCATCAAGAGTTGCCAGATATTCAAAATCCCGAGAATAAAATGAGGTGGCATTCGTCGCATCGCTATAGCCAAAATAGAACACGCCGTCTGAAGGCAGCCGATTCACGTCGAAGAAATACAGCTGAAGTACTCTCATCCGCTCAGAAAGGTCCCACGTTTCAACAACGCGACCATTTGAATCATAAGCCTTCGTAGTGTAAAGCATGGGGTATGGCTGCCCAGCATCTTGAGGATTAATCTCAGACTCGAAGACAAACGCACCAGAGTTTAAGAGCTCACGTGTCTTAGAGGAACGTCCCAGACGCTTCAAGATTCCCTTTGAGTCACAGATGAAGTATTCCCAGACAGAGTCGCCCGATCCCGGAACTCGATTCTTGCAGAAAAACCGATCAGAGCCCTTTAGAACCGCGACGTCATTAAATTCACAGCCCTCGAGAATTCGAACTCCATCAAAGGTAAAGTATTGGGTCTCATAATTTTGCAGGGCAAATATAACACCTTGAGAAAAATAAGCCTCGCTAAACGTTCCCGGAGCAGTTTTCCTCGTTCCATCCGGAAGCTCGAACTGAAGACGACCGTTTATAAGTGAAATGAGGTATCCGTCATCATCGAAAACTACGTTAGGATCCTGCTTAGGTTCGGGGGTAATTTTGATATCACCGTTGCTGATCGAAATATAGTAGGAGCCCACATCCGTAGACAGATATACCACGTCGCCCTTGGGGTCAGTCCAATGGCTATCATCAGAGAAAGTGTAAATGGTGTTTACACCAATCATGCCTGACTTTTGCTTCAAAATGGAGCCATCTGCAACCTTGTGCAACCTGATCCGCAGAGCATTTCCCACTTTCTTAACAGAGATGGCATGCTCGCCGTCTTTCATGACGACGATTCCGTCCGCATCGTCAACAACAATATCTCCGTCAGAATTCACAAGAACATGTTTGCCAGTCTTTACATCGATAAGAATCAGACAGCCATTATCTTGGGGAAAATCTGTATACATCATCCTGTCAGCATTTATCACCGGGGCGTAATCGCTGCTGGTCGGCTGCTCACCAAAACCGCTATCAAAATCAACAAAGGTATAGCTGAACTTCTCTTGGCCATCGACACCCATAAGAGTATGGCGAACGACCTCGCCATCGTCGACCACATCAAGGGTCTTGGAGCAGAGAACGTTGCCATTCACCACACCAGACACATGGTCGTACTGAATAGGCCCGGCAACAATTTCTCCGCTATCAACCGCCGCAGCAATGGCGGGCGCCTGCAATGTGAGAATGGAACCTCCCAACGCCAACAGTGCGAACATCCATCTTGCTTTGCGCATGCGATCACCCTTCCACAATCGAAGATCTATGCAACTCAACCATAAATGGGCGTACACGAAATTTGTTGAGCAACATTTCAAGAGGCGACACTTCCTGGACCGAAAATGCTATCTAAGTAATATGCGAGATGGGAATGAACCGCTAGCCGCTCGGTTCTCCGTCACAGGTCACCACAATCGCACGGCCAGAACTTTGAATAGGTACACAAAAAGGCCAGAACGCAATTCGAAATGCGCCCTGGCCCTTGTTCGTAATTACAGCAGCGGGAAGCTATTCACAGGCTCCTGCGACCCGGTTCGTCACGCACCGTTTACGCGAGGTGAGCCATGCGATGGAGGAAGGCAGCCATGTCGCAGCGGGTAACGGTGCCGTACGGCTTGAAGGTGCCGTCCGGGAAACCAGTGGTGATGCCCGCATGTGCGAGCCACAGAACATCCTCGCGGTGCGGGGTGTCAGCGACGATATCCGGGAACGCAACGCCCTGCGCCCCGGGCTTCCACATGGAGGCATCTCCCACGTCGAACTTCGTGGCAAACCTGCGCAGGAAGGCCGCCATGTCGCAGCGAGCGATGCTATCGAAGGGGCGGAAGGTTCCATTGGAGAATCCGGTAGAAATACCCATATGTGCGAGCCACAGGATCTCGCGTGCGTGCGGCGTATCCGCATTCACGTCGGAGAAGCGGCGCCAATCGTCTTGAGAGGGCTGCCAGGTGCTGGCGTCCTCTATGCCCATCGCGTCGGCAAAGCGGCACAGGAAGGCTGCCATATCGGCGCGCGCCACGTTGTAATACGGTTTGAAGCTACCGTCCGGATAGCCAGCGGTCACACCGGTTGAGGACAGAAACAGCACTTCTTCGCGATGAGGCGTGTTCGCGTCGACATCGATGAAAGCGCCCTCACGCGTGACGATCACGGGAACATCCTTGTTCAGACGCGAGGAAGACGGAAACTCGGCATGCAGCGTGGTCCTGCCCGAAGCAACGCCGATGCAATAGCGGCTCCCCATATGCTCGCCCACGCAGGCGATGCGCTCGTCATCCGTCCTCCACGAGAACAGCTCGTTGCCATAGGTTGCCGAACCGTTGATCTGCCTATTTCCCACCACGCCGTTAAATGCAAAGGTCACCGTGGGCAAAACGCGAAAGGCGTCAACAGCCGGAGTGAGGGCCGAAGCGCTCGTATAGCTCGCCGTAATAATTGAGTCTGGCAGGGGCACGGCGAACGAGGCCGCACCATCATAGAACGAGGCGGTCGTGTTGCTCGACCCGCCAGCACCGAAGCACTGGACCCAGTAGACGCCATCGGGCCCCCTAAAGCATGCGATACCCACCTTGGTAAAGCCCGCATGAGTCATGTTGGCGTAGTGACCCGGCGAGTTGTACCACATGTTATAAGCGTTATCCGCGTTGCCGAACGAAGCCATGGCGATGTTCTCGCCATACATACTGAGCCCGCTGGGGAACGCGGTGAAGCACGAGCTTCCATCGGGTCGATCGTGGCTGAACATGATGAAGGTCTCCGCAGCACGCTGCATAGCAGACTGCTCGAGTTCGTAATCCCACTGAAGCGCGGACACGCCCAGGCGAGCGCGCTCATTATTCACCATCGCGAGCATCCTGTGCGCTTCGGTCTGCCACACCGCGCCATCCATGGAGGCGTAGAACGTACCGCCCGCACGCGTCGCACGCAGCGGCATTGCCGCAGATTCGCCCGAGGCCGCAGGATTCCCGATAGCCTCCGTCACATCCGCGCCGCCCACCGCCAATGAACCCGAGATACCCTCGATACCCGGAATCTCATCGACACCGGCTCCCATGAGCGGAGCTTCCGCCCAGGCAGACGCCGTGGGAGCAAACAATGCAAGCGCGCAGGCTGCAGCTGCACATGCCTGCCGAATACGAACGACACCCGTTCCATATCCCATAGAATTCTCCTTACAGACGCATTGACGCAAGTCGCTGCGATTATCGCATCGCAGGCCATGCGCACGGTCGTGCAATCCGCAAAACCACCAGTATGGACGGTGAACAACATCGCATGCATCGCGCGCGATGCGCCCGCTCGGCAACGCTGCTTCTTCACCATCAATCTATTTAGCCCTAGTAGCCTATTCCACAAACGACTCGATAGGAATAGTCTACTTCTAAGGCAGTATTAGCCCCCTAGACCCGGGCCGAGCAACTGCCGAAAACGGATACGTGCGGCAGGCGCCGCACGGACAGGAAGGAGAACGACACGATGGCGAAATCGAAGCGGAGGCTACAAGCCATATTGGGCATGGCCTCCATGTTCCTGCTGGTGCTCTCATGCGCCACGCCGGCTCTGGCCGCATCGTTTACCGATGTACAGGCCGACACGCCGCATGCGGAGCACATCACCTGGCTTGCGGACGAGGGCATCTCCAAAGGCTGGCCCAATGGCGACGGCACCAGCAGCTTCCATCCATTCGAAACGGTCAAGCGCTGCGATATGGCAGCGTTCCTCTACCGTCTGGCTGGAGAGCCGCAATTCAACGAAGACGATGCTCCCGCTTTCTCGGACGTCGATGCTTCCACGCCGCATCGCCGTGCCATCCTATGGCTCGCCCATCAGGGCATCTCCAGCGGTTGGGACAATCACGATGGAACGTTCAGCTTCCGCCCGTACGAGATCGTGAAGCGCTGCGACATGGCGGCGTTCCTCTACCGCCTTGCCGGAGAGCCCCACGTAAACGAGAATGAAGCGAACGGGTTCGCGGACGTTGATTCGGCCACGCCGCACAAGCGCGCCATCCTATGGCTTGCAGATGCCAAGATCTCAACGGGCTGGAACGAGAAAGATGGAACTAAGACCTTCCGCCCCTACCTCGACATCGTCCGTTGCGATATGGCGGCGTTTCTCCATCGTATGGATACCTACCTCGATTCGCAGCAACCCCCTGCGGAAAAGCCCTACGAGCTTGGGACGTATAACGGATTCTCCTATGTGAACATCAAGGATGGCAGCGGGTTCAACGATTACGACCAAGTTGTTGAAGTCCCCGGAAAGGACTATACGACAACGATCTTTTACCGCGGTGAGGGCATCTATCTCTACGACTACGAGGGCTCTGCCACCACGCTGAAGCTGCCCGCCACCATAAAGGGCACGCCCGTTATCTCGGCTGAGTTCCAAAAGCCTTTCGTAACGCCCGAGCAGGCGCCCAACCTGCAAGGTATCGATGCCACGGCCGCCCGCAACCTGGTGTTCCTGCAGGCCGATATGGACAGGCTCACGTCCATCGCGGCGCACGGGTTGCCCGAGCTGCGCGGCCTGCATAGCACATCGCAAGCGCTTGTCAGCCTCACCTGCCACGACAACCCGAGCCTCACGACGCTCTATGTGAAGGACACCCAGCTGGCGTCCATCGATTTGAGCAACCTGCCGATGCTGGTATTCCTCACGATCAGCTACAACCAGCTTGCATCGCTCGACATCAGCGACTCCCCCATGCTAAGCGAGCTCGAATGCGAGATGAACAACATCCAGGACCTAGCTGTTGTGTGCCGATAGGTTGTTTACGCCGTAGACTCGCGACATGGGCGGCAGGCCCCCGCACGCGCTGTGC
>NZ_JADNJJ010000179.1:0-5532 GCF_015554865.1 Collinsella sp. D33t1_170424_A12
CAAGAAGGCGCTCGAGGGCTCCGATGTGGACGCTATCAAGTCCGCTGGTGAGAACCTGCAGTCCGTAGCCTACGAGCTCGCCCAGATGGTATATGCCGACGCGCAGCAGGCTGCCGGCACCGACGGCTCCTCCTCCGATGACGACGTGGTCGACGCCGACTACGAGGTCGTCGACGACGAGTCCAACAACTAACGATGTTCCCGCGTAAGGAGAAAGACGTGAAGATCCCCGTTGAGTCGGTGGAAGAGGTCGAGACGGAGGACGTCGAGACCGCCGAGGCCGCAGAAGAGACCGTAGCGTCTGAAGAGGTCGAGGAGAGCGCCGAGCCCCAGCAGGATGCTCCGGCCATGACTGAGGAGGAAATGGTCGAGGCGGCGATCCGCGCTGGCGAGGAGGCGGCCGAGAACGACTTCAAGTTCAAGTACGAGCAGGCTGCCAAGGAGCTCGAGGGTCTGCGCCGCGAGCTTGACGAGGCGGCCGAGGCCAAGGCGTCGGCCGAGGACAAGGCCAAGGATGCCGTCGAGCGCCATGCGCGCCTGCAGGCGGACTGGGAGAACTACCGCCGCCGCACCGCCCGTGAGCGCAACGAGGAACGCGAGCGCGCCACGGAGAAGCTCATCATGGCGCTGCTGCCCTCGATCGACGACATGGAGCGCGCGCTGGCGCATGCCCGCACACAGGAGCTCTCCGAGAGCTTCGGTCAGTTCGTGGACGGCGTGGACGCGGTTCGCGTGAAGATCATGGGCGTTCTCGAGCACGAGGGCGCCGAGGTCATCGACCCGGCTGGCGAGGCGTTCGATCCCAACGTCCACCAGGCGGTGGGTCGCGTGGAGGACGCCGAGCAGTTCGACGAGACCGTGAACGACGTGTACCAGAAGGGCTACCGCTTGGGCGGCAAGGTGCTGCGCCCGGCCATGGTCACGGTGACGTACGGTGGCGCCAAGCGCCCCGCGCCCGAGCCGGAGGCCGAGTCCGAGGAAGTCGACGAGGCCTCCGAGGAGTAGAAATCAGCACGTGAAGGGCGCGTCGCACGTCGGCGCGCCCTGAGTTGTTTATAAGTCGCGGCACCGCCGGGCGGCCGTCGCGACGGTGCGCATGGGCAAGCCGGCTGCCAGAGGGCCCGCGGCCCGCGGCTCGGGTGCAGGCGGCTTCGACGTGGAGCCGCCTTCGGATGTGCGGGCCGATTGGGCTGCAGCCGGGCTGGGTGCCTTCGGAGGCGTCCGGTCCGCGCGCGGTCGCGGGCGCGCCATGGCGTCCGCGCCGACAGTTTGACGATGAACAAGCGGGCCGGAAGGCGCGCAGGAAGGGAGGCAGACGATGCCACAGGGTAAGACGTTCTATGATGTCCTCGGCGTATCTCGCGACGCCTCCGACAAAGAGATCAAGACGGCGTTTCGCAAGCTCGCCCAGAAGCATCACCCCGATGCCGGTGGCGACGAGGCGAAGTTCAAGGAGATCAGCGAGGCGTACGATACGCTTTCCGATGCGAAGAAGCGCAAGGAATACGACCAGATGCTCATGTTCGGCGGCATGCCGGGCGGCGGCGCGGGCGGTTACGGTTACGCGGGCGCCGGTGCCGGCGGCGCGGGTTGGAGCGATATCTTCGACAGCATCTTCCGCGGCGAGGGGGCGTTTGGCACGGACTGGGGCCAGGGCTTTGCCGGCGCGGCGGGGGCTACGGGCGCCCGCGCGCGCAGCCGTAAGGGCAGCGACCTGTCGCTGACCGTCGATGTAACCGCCGAGGACGCGTTTCGCGGCACCACGCATAAGGTGACCTATCGCATCCCGTCGACGGGCGAGCAGCAGACCATCACGGTCTCGGTTCCCGCGGGAGCGGTCGACGGCGGCAAGCTACGCTACAAGCGCCGCGGCGAGTACGGCACCGGTGGCGGCGAGCGCGGCGACCTGGTGGTGACCACGCACGTCGAGGAGCACCCGCTCTTCAAGCGCAAGGGCGCCGACGTCACCATGGAGCTGCCCATCTCGATGTACGAGGCCGCGCTGGGCTGCACGGTGGACGTGCCCACGCCCGGCGGCGCCACGGTGCGCCTGAAGGTGCCCGCGGGCACGCAGGGCGGCAAGACGTTCCGCTTCAAGGATATGGGCGCGCCCGATGTGAAGCATCGTGGCAAGAAGGGCGCGCTGCTGGTCAAGGTTGCCGTGCAGGTACCCATGCGCCTGAGCGACGAGGAGCGCGAGAAGCTCGAGGCCTTGCGCGATGCCGACACGCGCGACTATCGCGAGAAGGTCGATCGCTACCACGGCACGTACTAGGATGCGCCGCATCGCGCATCGTGCGCGGATAAGGGGAAGGGTGAGGAGAAATGTCCCAGGAAGGACGCGATAAGCCGCTGTACATGATCAGCGTGGCAGCCGAGCTGACGGGCATGCACCCGCAGACGCTGCGCGTATACGAGTCAAAGGGCCTGGTGAACCCAAAGCGGTCGGGCGGTAACACGCGCCTGTACTCGCAAAGCGATATCGAGCGCCTCGAGCTGATCAACCAGCTCACCGACGAGGGCATCAACCTCGCCGGCGTGGTGCGCATCCTCGATATGAAAGAGCGCGCCGAGGAGCGCGAGCGCGAGAACGAGAAGCTGCGCGAGCAGTTGCGACGCGCGCAGGAAGAGCTGCACGAGCTCAAGATGCAGAAGCGCATCACCGCGCTGGCTCCCCGTGACGGCAGCGCCAACCCCGAGCAGGTCCTCCGCGGCCTGCTGGGCGGGGGCGGCCTGTAGGAAGCGCGGGACGCGGCGATGCGATTCGCGGTAGAGGGCGTTGTTCGGGGCGCATCGGCACGAAAAGCCGATGCGCCCCGTTTTTGTTTGCGAAGTCGGTAACCTTTGTTATATACGCGCTTAATAAATCTTATATATGGAGACTTAGATTTAGGTATAGGACCGGCCTGCGGTGGCAACAATACTTCTCGACAGAACAGTGTGCCGCCCCGTAGGGCGGCCGAGCGCAGCCCGCTTTGCATCTGCCACGAGGCCTTTCGCCTAGGGCTCTCAGATTAGGGACAGGCACTAATCTGAGGCGGGCGCCGACCTGGGACATATTCCGGTCTCAGATTGGTGCCTGTCCCTAATCTGAGGTGAGCGGTTCGAGGTGCGGGGATGGGCTGCATAGAGAGGTGATAGACATGAGGATCGACAAGTTGGCGATGACCTCGAAGGAGGCGTTGCAAAACGCCATCGCTATCGCGGGCGATGCGAGCGCCGGCTCGGTGGAGCCCGTCCATCTGCTGGCAGCGCTGCTTACGGGCGGCGAGCGCAATATCTCCGTGATCATCGAGCGCATCGGGGCGGATCCCAAGCGCCTGGCGCTGGTTACGCAGCAAGCCATCGAGGCGGCGCCCCAGGTGAGCGGAGGCGCGCAGATCGGGCTGTCCGGCGAGCTCACGCGCGTGCTCGACCGCGCCGAGAAGTTCGCCTCCAAGATGGAGGACAACTTCGTGGTGACCGAGCACCTGCTTATGGCGCTCGCCGAGGATCGCGGCCAGGCGGGTCGCATCCTGGCCGACGCGGGCGTCACGCGCGAGCGCATCGAGGAGGTCTACACCGAGCTGCGCGGCGACGACCGCGTGACCAGCGAGGATGACAAGCTGCAGTTCGAGGCGCTCGAGCAGTACGGCCGCAACGTGTGCGATCTCGCGCGTGCCGGCAAGCTCGATCCGGTGATCGGTCGTACCGAGGAGATTCGCCGGACGATCCAGGTGCTGAGCCGCCGCACGAAGAACAACCCCGTGCTTATCGGAGAGCCCGGCGTGGGCAAGACCGCTATCGTCGAGGGCATCGCGCAGCGCATCGTGGCGGGCGACGTGCCCAGCACGCTGCGCGACCGCGACATCATCGAGCTCGACATGAGCGCGCTGGTGGCGGGCGCCAAGTACCGCGGCGAGTTCGAGGACCGTCTGAAGGCCGTGCTCAAGGAGGTCGAGCGCGCCAACGGCCGCGTGATCCTGTTCATCGACGAGCTGCATACCATCGTGGGCGCGGGCGCTACCGAGGGCTCCATGGATGCCGGCAACATCCTCAAGCCCGCGCTCGCCCGCGGCGACCTGCATGCCATCGGCGCCACCACGCTCGACGAGTACCGCAAGTACATCGAGAAGGACGCGGCCCTCGCCCGTCGCTTCCAGCAGGTCATGGTGAGCGAGCCCAGCGTAGAGGACACCATCTCCATCCTGCGCGGCCTCAAGGAGAAGTACGAGATCTTCCACGGCGTGCACATCACCGACGGCGCCCTGGTGGCGGCCGCCGACCTGTCGAGCCGCTACATCGCCGACCGCTTCCTGCCGGATAAGGCCATCGACCTGGTGGACGAGGCGGCATCCCGTCTGCGTATGGAGCTCGATTCCATGCCCGTCGAAATCGACGCCATCACGCGCCAGCTCACGCAGATGCAGATCGAGGAGCAGGCGCTCATGAAGGAGACCGACGACGCGTCCCGCGAGCGCCTGGAGGCGCTGCGCCAGGAGATCGCGACGGTGCAGGAGCAGCTCAACGTCCAGAAGGCCGGTTGGCTCAACCAGAAGAACGCCATCGACCGCATCCAGGAGCTCAAGGGCCGCATCGATGACGCGAAGGGGGAGCTGGAGCGCGCGACGCGCGATGGCAACTTCGAGCGCGCCGGAGAACTGCGCTACTCGGTGATTCCGTCGCTCGAGGCCGACCGCGCGCAGGCCGAGGAGGCGCTCGACGCGCAGAAGGAATCCGGCGAGGGGCTGAAGGAGCAGGTGACGTCCGACGAGATCGCCGAGGTGGTGAGCGCGTGGACCGGCGTTCCCGTGGCCAAGATGATGCAGGGCGAGCTGGATAAGCTCAAGACGCTCGAGGACGAGCTGCATCGTCGCGTGATCGGCCAGGACGAGGCCGTGCGCGCCGTGGCCGCCGCGGTGCGCCGCAGCCGTGCGGGCCTCGCCGACCCCGACCGCCCCATCGGCAGCTTCTTCTTCCTGGGCCCCACCGGCGTGGGCAAGACCGAGCTCGCTAAGGCGCTCGCCGAGTGCCTGTTCGACGACGAGCGCGCGCTCGTGCGCATCGACATGTCGGAGTACATGGAGAAGTTCAGCGTCCAGCGCCTCATCGGCGCCCCTCCGGGATACGTTGGCTACGACGAGGGCGGCCAGCTTACCGAGGCGGTGCGCCGTCGCCCGTACAGCGTCATCTTGCTCGACGAGATGGAGAAGGCGCACCCGGACGTGTTCAACGTGCTGCTGCAGGTGCTCGATGACGGTCGGCTCACCGACGGCCAAGGTCGTCAGGTGAGCTTCAAGAACACGATCATCATCATGACGAGCAACGTGGGGTCGAGCGCCATCGCCGAGTACGCGGGCCACGACGAACAGGAGATGCGCCGCCAGGTGGACGAGGCGATGAGCCATACGTTCAGGCCCGAGTTCCTGAACCGCATCGACGACATCGTGGTGTTCCACCCGCTGGGCATGGAGCAGATCGAGCGGATCGTCGATATCCAGCTGGCCGACGTGCGTCGTCGCATGGCGAAGGAGCGCATGACGCTCGCCATCA
>NZ_JADNJJ010000180.1:0-8368 GCF_015554865.1 Collinsella sp. D33t1_170424_A12
GCTCGTAGGCTACGGACTGCAGGTTCTCACCAGCGGACTTGATAGCGTCCACATCGGAGCCCTCGAGCGCCTTCTTGGCGTCGGCGATGGCCGTCTCGGCCTTGGACTTGAGGTCGCCGGAGACCTTGTCGCCCAGCTCGTTCAGCGTCTGCTCGGTGGAGTAGCACAGGGAGTCGGTCTGGTTGCGGGCCTCGACCTCTTCCTTCTGCTTCTTGTCCTCCTCGGCGTGGGACTCGGCGTCCTTGACCATGCGATCGACTTCCTCATCGGAAAGCGCGGTGGAGCCGGAGATGGTGATGGACTGCTCCTTGCCGGTGCCCTTGTCCTTAGCGGAGACCTTCACGATGCCGTTGGCGTCGATGTCGAAAGTGACCTCGATCTGCGGCACGCCGCGACGGGCGGCCGGGATGCCGGTGAGCTGGAACTTGCCGAGCGACTTGTTGTCGCGAGCAAGCTCGCGCTCGCCCTGGAGCACGTTGATCTCGACGGAGGTCTGGTTGTCCGCAGCGGTGGAGTAGACCTCGGTCTTGGAGGTCGGGATCGTGGTGTTGCGGTCGATCATCTTGGTCATGATGCCGCCCATGGTCTCGACGCCCAGGGACAGCGGGGTCACGTCGAGCAGCAGGATGCCCTCGACGTCGCCGGTGAGGACGCCGCCCTGAACGGCCGCGCCGTTGGCCACGACCTCGTCGGGGTTGACGGACATGTTGGGCTGCTTGCCGGTCATGGTCTTGACGAGCTCCTGGACGGCGGGCATACGGGTGGAGCCGCCGACGAGGATCACCTCGTCGACCTCGGAGAGAGAGACGCCGGCGTCGCGCAGGGCCTTGGTGACCGGGGCCTTGCAGCGCTCGAGCAGGTCGCGCGTGATGCGCTCGAACTCGGCGCGGGTCAGCGTGTAGTTGAGGTGCTGGGGCACGCCGTCGATAGCGGTGATGAACGGCAGGTTGATGGTGGCCTGCTGGGCGGAGGAGAGCTCCTTCTTAGCGTTCTCGGCCGCCTCCTTCAGGCGCTGCAGGGCCATGGGGTCCTGGCGCAGGTCGACGCCCTGGTCGGCCTTGAACTTGTCGGCCATCCAGTCGATGACGCGCTGATCCCAGTCGTCACCGCCCAGGTGGTTGTCGCCGTTGGTGGCCAGAACCTCGAACACGCCGTCGGCGAGGTCGAGCAGCGAGACGTCGAAGGTGCCGCCACCGAGGTCGAAGACGAGGACCTTCTGCTCCTTGTCCTGCTTGTCGAGGCCGTATGCGAGCGCAGAGGCCGTGGGCTCGTTGACGATGCGCTTGACGTTGAGGCCGGCGATGCGGCCGGCGTCCTTGGTGGCCTGGCGCTGGGCGTCGTTGAAGTAGGCCGGGACGGTGATGACGGCGTCGGAAATGGTCTCGCCCAGATACTTCTCGGCGTCCTCCTTCATCTTGGCCAGGGTCATGGCGCTGATCTGCTCGGGCGTGTACTCCTTGCCCTCGATCATGACGACGCAACGGCCGTTGGCGCCCTCCTTCACCTCGTACGGCACGGTCTTGAGCTCATCCTTGACCTCGGAGAACTTGCGGCCCATGAAGCGCTTGATGGAGAAGACGGTGTTGGTGGGGTTGGTGACGGCCTGGTTCTTAGCGGCCTTGCCCACGATACGGTCGCCGTCGGCGCGGAAGCCCACGACGGACGGGGTGGTGCGGTCGCCCTCGGCGTTCACGATGGTGGTGGGGGTGCCGCCCTCCAGGACTGCCATGGCGGAGTTAGTAGTACCAAGGTCAATACCAAGAATCTTGCTCATGATTGACTTCCCTTCTGCGGTGCGGGCGCTCCGTGAGTCGCTGGGAAGCGCGCCGCGTTTTTTCTTTCGGTTTGTACTATATCCCCTTATTGGCTCTGTTATACAAAATCTAAGTCATTCCATATAAGATTTCTTAACTTCCACAGCAGCAGGGAAGCTGAGTGTCCCGCGATAGGGCCTTTCAGCTGCTCGAACCGGCAGCACGGACGGCCCTGCGCCGCTAAGCACCCGCCGTCAGGAATCCGCGCAGACGGGCACTCCCATCCGAAAACCTCCCGGCAGGCCAGTCGACCGCGCCCCTACCGTCAGGAATCCGCGCCGACGAGCCGTCTCGCCCAAAGCCTCCCGGCAAACCCGGCCGCTGGATCCCAAACGTCAGGAATCCGCGCAGGCAGGCAATCCCATCCGAAAACCTCCCGGCAAACCAGGCGACCGCGCCCCTCCCGTCAGGAATCCGCTCCACAATCGCCTTCGCGCGAAAAACCTCCCAGCAAGGCGCCCTCACGTTCGCAGCCCGCTACTCGGCCAACCGGGATCCCTCGTCCAACACATCGCCTTCTCGCCGCGGAATGCCGAACGCTTTCAGCAATCCCTCCAAATAACCCGGTTCAAATACACGCGTAAATTGAATCCTCATCACGCGATAGCCGAGCGCCGCGATGTGCGATTCACGCTGCCGCTCTTTAACCAGCTCCTGCAACGCGCCTTCGCGGTACTTGCCCAACCCATCGACTTCACCAACCACCCCGCCTTCCGGCAAATCCCAAAACTGGTCGGCCCGCATCGTCTGCCCCGCGTCGATTGGGTCTTCCAGCTCCATCTGCAGCTCGTGCGGAGGCATGTATCCCAACTCGTAAATAAGCCCCCTTACCAGGGACTCGCCGCCATTTTCCGACCTGCCGTCCGCATACGCGATCGCCTGAAATGCCCGCTCTGCCCGAATCCCCCTGAAATTGCACCGATTGAGGAACCGCAACAGCTCGTCCTTCTCGACAAGGCGGTACCGCAGCGCGCAGTCAAACAGCGGCAGCGCCTCATGCAACGGCAATCGTATCGCGCAATCTATCAACGTGCTGACGATATCGGTTGCACGGCAGCCCTGCACCTCTACCGTTTGACCGGCCACGGCGGCACGAAACACCGTACGTGCAGCATCGGCATCCCCGTCCTCGGCGGCAGCGCGCCGACCTGAAAAACCAACCGATCCGCTCCCCCGGGTTCGGGCCGAAAGAATATGAATCTGGCCAAGCAGCGCATGAGAGACCCACAAGCCGTGCAGCACCGCCGCCGACACCCCGCAATACACGGTGCCCGGCCACATAAGCGCTCTCGTCTTAAGAATGCAGACCGCCCTTTTGCGCTCCTGGCCGTCCATTGTTTCCCAAAAACCCTCCCGCGCGTACATCCCCGTCCACGGACGCACCACTCGGCCGGATTGAACACGCCGCGACAGCGCCTTCAACTCCGCGTTGGATTCGGGCCACAGCAACAACCCCATCCGCTCGGCTTCCTCAAACCGCTCCTCGAGCGCCCGCTCCCGTTCCGTCATCCGCATATCGACCCCCTTCTCGGTGAAGGCGCACGATACGGCACGAAATGGATGGCCATCGTATTCTTGCTAACAAAAAGCTCCGAAAGGAGTGACCTCTTGCCCGAGTGCCGCTAACACCCCTGGCAAGCACCGTGATCATGCGACCCATCTCCGTTGACTGCGAGCTCATCCACCCAAATATTCACTGCAATATCATTTCTTTCGTCCGCACTGCCGCCGCGTGCCAGCGATCGCGGCGGCTTCTGGTTTCGAACACCGAAGCGATGCGTCCATAGCGGACGGCGCTCAAACGGGCCGCGCCCGAACAGGCGACTCCCGAGCGGACCGCGCTCAAACGGGTCGCGCCCGAACAGGCGGTTCCCGAGCGAACCACGCCCGAACAGGCGGCTCCCGAGCGGACCGTGCTTGAACGGGCGGTTCCCCAGCAGACCGCACTCAAACAGGCCGCGCCCGAACGGACCGTGCCCTCGCGGGCCATGCGTCGCGGTCTTCGTCGGCGCCCCGCGGCATAGTCGGAAAACGGTGCAGAAATGCCCGCCCAGCAGAAAAGCTCCCAGCACGCCTCGATGCAATCCCCCTTGCCGTCATACATCAGCGAACAAACCAGGCTGCACGCCGTTTTCCTCCCGCAAGCACAACAACCCCGCGCTTTTCTCTCGCCTAGGGGCCTCGTCGCCTTTGCCCGAGTCAGGATTTCGCGGGCGAAGGCACCTACCGTCACAAATCCACGCCATCCAGCCCGCATCGAACTAAAACCTCCCTGGAGGCGCGCGGCCGTTTTCCCAAACGTCAGGAATGCGCGGCAACGGCTCCCCTTCGCTAAAAACCTCCCGACAGACGCGCTGCAGCTGGAGCCCGATCGAACGCGCTGCAGCTGGGGCACGATCGAACGCGCTGCAGCTGGGGCACGATCGGACGCGCTGCAGCTGGGGCGCGATCGAACGCGCTGCAGCCGCCGCACGCCTCGCGATGTCGCACGACTTTCACCGTACGGGGCGCGATAGCGCGGACGTATCTGGCCGTCAACCGAGGCTTACTCGGCGAATGGCATGTAAAACAGCGACCAAAGGGTTGCAAACCATGGGCGGCACGGTATATTTTTGCCGAACGCCCGATGCTCATTCGCCTATTCGCATCGGGCACAACAGAGAGGAAACTACCATGGCTCATCCCGTAATTGATGCCGACGAGTGCATCGCTTGTGGCGTTTGCGTTGACGCCTGCCCCGCTGGCGTTCTCGAGCTGAACGACGTCGCCACCGTGGCCGACGAGGACTCCTGCGTGGCCTGCGGCGCCTGCCAGGACGCCTGCCCCGCCGGCGCGATCACCGAGATCGTTGACGAGTAAGCACCCGCGCATACTCAAAAAGAAAGCCACTCGAGCTCAAACGGCTCGAGTGGCTTTTTCTTTACTCGACAGCCGCCTTTCCCGGCGGCCGTCTTTCCCGGCAACCATCTTCTCCAGCGCCCGTCTTTCCCGGCGCCCACCCTACCCGACGGTCGCTTCGCCATAGACGGCCAGGGACGCACGGTGCAGACGCCCAAGACGCAGCGCCTACTCTAGATCGTCCTCGTACGGCATGACCTCGGCCAGGTAGCCGCGCTCGGCCAGCTGCAGCTCGATCTCGTCGAGGGCCTCCTCGGACTCGGCCGCGATACGGTGAAAGTGGTAGCCACTTGTCACCGTCATAAGCGGAAAACTCTTCCCCGCGGCGATATCGGAAACGTAACGAGCCACATCCCGCCTGCTCTTGATGTCCAAGTCGGCCGTGATCTTGCCATATACGCGATGGTTGACCAGCACGTTCGTCACGACTCCACCCAAGTCCACGATAGTGTTGAGCTCGTCTGCAACCTCGTCCACCGTATGGTGCACCTTCACCAGGCGCGTCGGCAGCTCGTCGCGCGCGCCGGCGCGCAGCACGTAACCCCGCGCCGTAGCCACCACGTCATGCCCATTCGCGCGCAGCAGGGCGATATCCTGCACGATAACCTGGCGGCTCACGCCAAGCGACCGTGCCAGCGCGCTACCCGACACCGGGGCGCTCGCACCCTGCAGCTCGCCGATCAACGCGGCACGACGCTCGCGGCCCGGCATCGGCGCGGGTGCGCTCCGGCTCGGGCCCGTCGCGGCGTCACCGGCGGCGGCGTGCACCGTCATCGCCCGTCCCCCTGCGCACCCTCGTCCAGCATCCGCAGGTGTTTGAGCGACAGGTCCAGAATCCCAGCTGAATGCGTGAGCGCGCCGGACGAGATCACGTCCACGCCCAAGTCGGCCAGCTCGCGAATGCGCTCCAGGTCAACGTTGCCCGATGCCTCCACCAGGGCGCGCCCGTCGATCACCTCGATCGCCTCGGCCATCTGGTCGCGACCCATGTTGTCCAGCATGATGATGTCGGCACCCGCATCGAGCGCCTCGCGCACCATCTCGAGCGTCTCGCACTCGACCTCGACGGTGCAGGTAAACGAAGCGTGCGCGCGAGCGCCCGCAACCGCGGCGGCGATGCCGCCCGCCGCGTCGATATGGTTGTCCTTCAGCATGACCGCGCTCGACAGGTTGTACCGGTGGTTGGCGCCGCCGCCCAGCCGCACGGCCTCCTTCTCGAAGATGCGCATCCCCGGCGTGGTCTTGCGCGTGTCGGCAAGCAGCGTCCCCGTGCCCTCGAGCGCATCGGCCATTCGACGCGTATACGTGGCCACGCCGCTCATACGCTGCAGATAATTGAGCGCCACCCGCTCGCCCGACAGCAGCACGCGCGCATCGCCATACACCATGGCGAGCAGCTGCCCGGGCTCCACGCGGTCGCCGTCGGCTACACGCGCCTCGATTCGCGTGGCCGGGTCGAGCAGGGTAAACGCCCGCTCGAAGACGCCCAGGCCCGCGATCACGCCCTCCTGCTTGGCTATGAGCTGCACCTCGGCGGGACGTGCCTCGGGGCACACGGACATCGTGCTGATGTCCTCGCTCATGATGTCTTCTTGCAACGCCCGGCGAATCGCCTCGTCAACGACTAGATTCATGGTGATAGGGTTCATACTCGCTCCTCAACGCCCCAACTGATCCCATACTCGCTTGCCCCCGCTCGGCATCCACGGCCGCGCGGAACCCGTTAGCCGCGCGCGGCGACGCACCCGCTCGCGCCGCAAAGCACGTCCATCGCGCTTTCATACGCGCCGCCGCGCCGATGCACGCCGTCGAGCGCCGGCTCGCCCACCGCGGGCACCGCAAGCGACTCGCCCGTGGCGATCCGATGCGCGGCCCGCGCCGCGAACACCAGCGCCTCCAGCAAGCTGTTGCTAGCCAGGCGGTTGGCGCCGTGCACGCCGTTGCAGCTCGTCTCGCCCGCTGCATACAGCCGCGGCATGCTCGTGGCCGAATCGCGGTCCACGTGGATACCGCCCATGAAGTAGTGCTGAGTGGGCACCACGGGGATGGGCTCTTCCAGGATGTCGCGCCCCTCGTCCAAGCAGCGCTGGCGAATATTGGCGAAGTGGTCGCGCACGACCTCGGGATCGACCGGGGCGAAGGACAGCCACTCGTGATCGACGCCCTCGGCGCGCATCTCCTCGCGCATGGCCGCGGCCACCACGTCGCGCGGCTGCAGCTCATCGGTAAAGCGCTCGCCTGCATGGTTGAGCAGGATCGCGCCCTCGCCGCGGCAGCTCTCCGAGATGAGGAACGCCCGCCCGGGCTCGGGCGAATACAGGCCCGTGGGATGGATCTGCACGTAATCGAGGTGCTCGTTCTTGATGCCGTATTTCGACGACAGGTAGATGGCGTCACCCGTGAGCTGCGGGAAATTGGTCGAATGCTGGTACACGCCACCTATGCCGCCCGTCGCCAGGATCGTGGCGCCCGCGCGCACCTCGAAGATGCACGCGCCGGCCTCGCCTTCCAGCAGCTCGTCCACGGTCTGCGCCGACTCTGCCTCGCTCACCGCGCGCACGCGCACGCCGGCGCACGCACCGTCCTCGACCAGCAGGTCCACCATGGCCGCGTGTTCCAGGATGCGCACGTTGTCGAGCCGGCGCACCTGCGCCAGCAACGCCGTGGTGATGGCCTCGCCCGTAACATCCTGGTGGAACACGATGCGCGGGCGGGCATGCGCGCCCTCGCGCGTGAACGCCAGGCCGCCGTCGGCCTCGCGGTTGAACGCCACGCCCAGCGCCACGAGGTCGTTGATGACCGCGCGCGACGAGCGGATCATGATATCCACGCTCTCCCGGCGGTTCTCGTAGTGTCCCGCGCGCAGCGTGTCCTCGAAAAACGAGTCGTAGTCGCCAGCCTCGGGCAGCACGCAGATGCCTCCCTGCGCCAGCATGGAATCGCATTCCTCCACGGCGCCCTTCGACAACATCACCACGTTGCAATCGGCTGGCAGGCTGAGGGCGGCGTACAGGCCCGCCACCCCGCAGCCCGCGATCACCACGTCGCACGCCAGGTCCCGGCACCCGCCGGCGCTTGCCGGAGCCGTGCCCCGATCCATGCGTTCCGTCGCATCCATTCGAGCCTCCTAGCGCGCCGCGTATTCGAGCATGCGGTCGAGCGTGAGCTTGGCTTGCGGAGCCGCAGCGGCGTCCACCGCCACCTCGCCCGAGCCCGTCTCCAAGCACGCCGCCACCTTCTCGAGGGTGACCATATCCATATCGCGGCACGTGGGCGGCGTCTTGGTGAAGAAGAAGCGCTTCCCGGGGCAGCGGCGCTCGAGCTCGTGCAGCACGCCGCGCACGGTGACCACGATGAACTCCTCGGCCTCGCTCGCCTCGGCGCGGGCGATGATGCCCGAGGTCGCGCCGATGTAGCTCGCTTGCTCGAGCACCGCGGCGGTGCACTCGGGGTGTGCCAGCACCTCGGCATGCGGATGCTCGGCCTTCAGTGCAAGCAGCTCGTCCAGCGAGACGTCCTCGTGCCGCGGGCAGTAGCCCTTATTCAAGATGATGTGCTTGCCGGGGACCTGCTCGGCCACATAGCGGCCCAGATTGCGATCGGGGATGAACAGCACGTGGTGCTGCGGCAACTCGGACACGATCTTCACGGCGTTC
>NZ_JADNJJ010000181.1:0-17398 GCF_015554865.1 Collinsella sp. D33t1_170424_A12
GATCTCAGAGGCAACGACCTCTGCGTTCTCGAAAGGCTTCTCATGTCAAGCATTAACGTCCATATTTTCCTTGACCCCCGGCAGTCAACACTGAGCACGGCTGAGAAAGACCAAAAGTACAAGAAAAACTACCCGAATGCGGAGGTAATCAAGCTCTATCGGGAATGGGAGAGGAAGGGCCTTCTCAATATTAGGTACGAGAACGTAACACATAGAAGCATTGCACCGATCGCGGCCCTCTCCGACATCATAATAGGAGACAAGCTCGGGTTCGGTTCTACCACCAGCGTTGTCGAGCCTCGCGGTCGGCACGATGGCATATACATCATCGACAAGGCGAATTTGACCCATTACGCATCCAATTATGGAGCAACTCTCCTCGCCCTGCAAAAGAGCGAGAAGTACGGCATTAGCGACTCGATTAACTTTCGCAAGTCGAAAGGCATGACACGCGATGATGTCGTGATTGTCACCACTGGCCCTATCGAGAAATTCCTTACAACAGGAGCACCGCTCAAACCAGCAAGCGCCTGCAACTTCTACGTTGCCGTAACGCGCGCTAGATATAGCGTTGCACTGGCAGTCGAGAATCCAGAAAGGGTATTCCGATCTGCTGTCAACAGCAATGCCATATGGGGCGGTATCCCAGTTAAAAGAGCTGATCAGCTTTCCCCATAGGACCCGCTAAGCCATCCCGCTCCCGTCACGGAGAAACATCTCTAGATGTGTATTCGACCATGCAACTCGGCGACATTCCTCATGGGCAGAACTCCAATAGCTCGTACTTCCATAAAGTCGGGTCCTCATTCATCAGCAATACCTTCTTCCATTTTCTCTCAGGAAAAAATGGACGTCGGGCATTCTAGATGACCTTCAAACGATATTTCTCCAAAGGGACAAAGAGCCCTCCCTCCTACGGGGTGCTGTTGTGACAGCGTCTGGGCGGCTTGATATAGTGATTGTCCCCGATGAAAGGAACTCATGTGACTCGAAGCCTTCTTACCCAAGCAAATGAAAGACGGCTCCGCGCAATCGCCAGCACTGCCGATTCTCAACGTCGGGCTTTCGAGCAATACCTTACACCTCCAGAAACCGCCGCTTACGCCGCGTCAATGTTTAACGCTTCAAGCGGCAACGCCATTTCCTGCTTAGATCTTGGCGCTGGATCAGGAATGCTATCCATGGCATTGATCGACCGCTTCGGAGCGGAGATTACCTTGACAGCAATCGAGCTCGATCCCGTTCTCGCCAGAACGTGCTCGGACGAACTTTGCTCAACCGGTGTTCGCTTCGAGATGCTCCTCGGCGATGCGCTTACAATTGAACTAAAGGATAAATTCGACAAGGTGATTCTCAATCCACCCTATAGCAAGATGGCAGCAAAGGATTCTCGCCAGGAGCTGCTTCCCGTCAAATGCGCGAATCTCTATGCCGCCTTTGTCGTCTTGGCCATCAAGTCACTTAAGGATAATGGAGAGTGTGTCGCCATCATTCCCCGCTCATGGACCAACGGAGATTACTTCGCCCCCTTCAGAAACTGGATTTTCGAGAACGCCTCCATAGATTGGATGCACGTATACGACTCAAGAAAAGAGGTCTTTTCGGACACAAACGTCCTACAGGAGACCATGTTGGTAAAACTCAGCAAGCGCCCCCAACGTCACACCATCAAAGTGACGGAGTCCCATGGGAAGAATGACGCTGTCAGCGAAAGCAACTATCCCGCGAATGAGCTCATCTGTGGCCTGAAAAGGAAAAAGGTTGTCCGAATTAAGCCAGCCGAGCCATCCTTAATTTCAAGCATGCAGCCTTTATCTGAGCTGGGTATGCTGGCAAGCACTGGAAAGATTGTCGACTTTCGGTCTCGAGATAAAACATGCTCGGAGCCCGGGCCCAACTGCGTCCCTTTGGTATATTCGTGCAACTTTTCTAAAGAAGGGTTCTACCACCCAGTCGATGCAGGAAAGATGCAATGGTACCGCTGCCAAGAACCGAAAGATGAAAAGCTGCTAATCGGGCCCGGGGCATTTGTCGTTGTGAAGAGGTTCTCTTCAAAGGAGGAGCAGAAGCGGATCAAGGCATTCGCCTTCTTTCCTGAGGCCCCTATTGCCTTGGAGAACCATCAAAATTATATCCACTGTGGGACATCTCGAAATACCATCCCGCTGGAAAAGGAAACAGCAAAAGGTCTTTCGATCTGGCTGAACTCTTCCATTATCGACAGCTGGTTCAGATCGGTATCCGGTTCAACTCAGGTCAATGCCTCAGACTTGAACCAGATTCCAACCCCATCCACAAGTCAGCTTCGCAATCTCTCCACTAGATGGACCGCCAAGCTTACTCAAAAGGAAATCGACATAATCTGTGAGGAGCTAATCAATGAATAGCGACTACGTATCGACAGAAACTGCCCGGGAATTGCTCCGAAGGCTGGAAATGGACGACGAGAGAAGTAATGAGAGGTCCGCCATGACCCTCATTGCCCTAGCAGGCCTAAAGCCAGGCGATCCCTGGCAAGCTGCAACCAATTCTATGTACGGTACACGCGCACTTATGGATTGGATTAGAGACGAATGCGGGACGAATTACGCCGCGAACACCCGAGAGACAATTCGCCGTTTTACGCTTCATCAATTTGACGCGGCATGCATCGTTGAGCAAAATGCCGACGACCCCGGACGCCCAATCAATTCTCCAAAATGGAACTATCGAATTACTGAGCCTGCTCTCGAAGTCATTCGAAGTTATGGAACCATAGAATTTGATAGCCGCTTGAGCTGCTTTTTCAGTGAACGAGAATCTTGGGCGGAAAAGCAGCGCGAGGAACGGGATCTTAAAAAAGTTCCGGTAACACTTCCCAGCGGCGCGAATCTTCATCTTTCAGCAGGCGGGCAGAATGTTCTCATCAAGGCCATGGTGGAAGAATTCTGCCCCAGGTTTGCACCAGGTGGCCAAGTTCTGTACATAGACGACACCAACCACGCTGAAGGCGCTATTGATATCGACAAACTGAATGAACTCAATGTAACAATTCCCGCAAGAGGCAAAGCCCCCGACCTCATTGTCTGGATGGAAGATAAGCGATGGCTATTTCTTATGGAAGCATGCTCCACACACGGGCCCATCGATGTAACCAGAAAAGATGAAATGCGCAAACTCTTTTCCGGGCATAAAGGGTCAGTCGTTTACGTCTCCTGCTTCCCAACAAGAAAAGTCATGCAAAAGTACCTCAGCGAGCTTGCATGGGAAACGGAAGCTTGGTGTTCAGATGCGCCTGATCACATGATTCACCTTGATGGAGAGAAGTTCATGGGCCCATATCAGACTGACGAGTAGGCTTTGGCAACACGAGTAGGATGCCATGGTCACAGAGCCCATACATCCTATCCCCAACTGAAGATCATTGTATAATGGACGCCTGCTTTAGATAGGAATCGACCAGATGATATGCTTCAATGGCGCTTTCACCTCTCAAGCATTTGAAAATCATACAGAGAGGATGATTAAAGAAATCAGCTCTCTGACCGCAAAACAGATAGACAAGACCGATAGGGACGCATGGGTCGATTTCTATTATTCTCGTTATGAAATCGCCCCGATTGAAATACATCCCGAGACGATGAGAATCGACCTACAAGAGCAGGAGGTTTCAATCTATAACCAGTGGCATATGCTGACTGGGAGAGCTCCCGAATATGTAACGTCGAATATACGGGGGATTATGCTTTATTCAATTTGACCCCGTCAACCTTTTCCCTTTCAACCAGCTATGATCTCGATCGCATAGATCAACTTGATGGGCGCGGAATAGGCCGCTTGCACTTTTCATATGAGATGCGTCAGGACGGGGCCACAGCGGACGCCATCCGCTCCCACTTCGAAGTAAAAATCAAGGACTTTATGGAGTGCGCCAACCGCGTCAATACTGATGTAGAAAAGTTCAACGCAAGCCTTCGCACTTCAATTGAACTGGCTGTCGATAAAAGAATACGGCAGCTAGATGCATTTGCCACTTTGAGACAAAATCTTAATCTACCCCTAGAGCGCGTCAAAGATGCCCCGATGGCTAAGCCCATCGTCCTCCCAAAAAGAAGGATGACATTTAGCGAACCCAAGCCAAGCGATGGAGAGCGATCCTACAGCATAAGCGACGTCGACTATCGAAACATCACCGACATCATCGACAACTGCTGCTCAATGATGGAAGCCGCTCCCAAATCCTACATCGGCTTTGAGGAAGAGCAGCTACGAGACCATATGCTGTCGGTTCTCAACACGCATTACGTCAATGTATCCGGTGAAACCTTCCGAAACAACGGGAAAACAGATATCCACATCCCCTGTTCGGACGACCATGCGGCATATATCGCTGAATGCAAGTGTTGGCACGGCGCAAAAGCATTTCTAAAGGCGATAGACCAGCTATTTTCATACACAACTTGGCGAGATACAAAGGTGAGCGTGATTGTCTTCAACAAGAAAGTGAGGAATTATGAGCACGTCTTGAACACCATAGACGGAGCTCTCAATGACAATTCCATAAGCGTGACACGTCCAAAGCACTCACAATGGACCTGTAAAGTTCAGAATGAGCGTGACGAGCGGGTAATGCACGTAACGGTACAGGTCTTTAACCTATTCTCCGAATAGCGCCCAGACCTAACTACGCCGTCGGAGGCTGCCGACGCCGTCAAGCAATCACTCCCTCAATAACCTCGTAACACTGCCCATTACAGTTTGAGCCGTCCATAAGGGCGGCTCTTTCGTTTCCTCCGAGGCATTACGATTGGGCCGTATCGATGGTCGCCGACCGACCGCCCCGGATGGCCGTCTGCCCCTGCCCCACAGAGGGCCCGGGGGGGGTGTTGCCACCGGGGCGGGACGGCGCGCGGGAAACGACTGATAGAGATGTGCCGGGCCCGGCTCGGGCCACGGCCGGGTAATGTGGGTGTCGCCTCCGCGGGCTCCGGCCGGCTCAAGGGAGAGGATACACCATGGCCGAAGCGATCAGGGCCACCGTCGCCTACCTGGGGATCGACGTCGGGAAGCGGTCGCACAGCGCGTGCGCCCTCGACGAGGACGGCGGCGTCGTCTTCAGGGCCGGCCTCGAGAACAGGCCCGGCGACATCGACCGGCTGCTCGAGCGCGCCGGCGCCGGCGCGCTGGTCGTCGTGGACCAGAAGCGCAACATCGGGGCGCTCGTGCTCGCCCGGGCGCTCGCACACGGCAACCCCTGCGCCTACCTGCCCGGATACGCCGAGAAGCAGGCGCGCGGCATGTTCCCCGGCGTCGCCAAGACCGACGCCATCGACGCCGAGGTGATCGCGCGGACCGCGCGCGGCATGCCCGGCGCGCTCAGGCCGGTCGCCGAGGAGCCCGAGGGCGCCGCGTCGCTGCGCATCCTGTCGTCGCAGCGCGAGTTCGCGGCCTCCGCGCGCACCAGGGCGAAGAACCGCCTGCGCGCGACGCTGCTGGAGGCCGACCCCGCGCTCGAGCGGGCGGTCGACCCCTCGCGCGGCTGGCAGGTGGCGCTGCTCGCCGAGTTCGGCTCGGCCGCGGGGTGCTCCGCCGCCGGCTGGCGCAGGTTCTCGGCGGCGGCCAGGCGCGCGGGCGCGCCGGCGGCCGGCGCCAGGGCGCTCTGGGAGGCGCTGCTCACCTCCGCGAGGTCCGGCAGGGCCCTCCCCGCCGGAGAGGACGTCGCGGTGCGCATGCTCGCGCGCGAGATCGCCGCCCTCGACGCCGACGTCGCCGAGCTCGAGGCGCTCGTCGCCGACTCGCTCGCCGGCAACGAGGTCTACGAGTGCCTGCTCACGGTCCCCGGGATCGGCCCGAAGACCGCGGCCGCGCTCGTCACGTCGATCGACGTGGCGATGTTCCGGGGCCACGACGAGCTGGCGAGCTACTGCGGGCTGGCGCCCGCGGACAGCAGGTCCGGGACCAGCGTCAGGTCGGCCTCCCCGCAGCGCGGCGGGAACAAGCAGCTCAAGAACCTGCTGATATTCAGCTGCAACTCCCTCATCGGCACGGACAACAGGTTCGGAAGGTACTACGACGGGTGCAGGGCGAGGGGGATGAGGCACAACAAGGCGCTGAAGGCCGTGGCAAGGAAGAGGCTCAAGGTCATCTACGCGATAATGCGGGACGCGGCCCCGTACTCGGCCTAGGCAGCGGTCGGACAACCTAGCGGACGAGGGGCGCCCGGCGCCCTGATAGACTATGCTGAAAAACGAGGGCGGCTATGGTTGACAAAACCATAGAGACACCCCCTCACCACTTAACCAGGTACCAACACTCCTTTTATGAAATTGCCGTGGTGCTTCGCCTCATTATGCTCCTAACTCCTTGGTGCCCTTCCTCCACTCATGTGCATCCCAAAGATATTCAACAAGAGTCACGCTCGCGCCGACAGCGAGTTTTGAATGACGCGCCGAAAGTCCCCTAAATCCATCGTCTTTTCCATGGCCGGTGCCATATGGATTCCGAAGCTCAGCAATACCACCCGCAACTGACGACAGACCTCCGAGTATCTGCTTAATTGTTCCGCCAGCCTTCTGCCCCTCATTGATGTCCGGTGCGGCAATCTCAAGCGCCGCCATAGTTCCTTTAATCAACTGCGAGACAGTCCAGTTCTTACTCGGTTCTATGCTGTTTTCCAACAAGATCGTTTTACAGCAACTTTCAACAAGCTCTTTTGCCTTTCCTATTGCCTCCGTAGGATTGGACTCCCTTGAAGCAAACAGCGTGTCGATCTGCAAGTGCATATATTCGCTAGTGAAACGCTGCTCCAAATTCTTCTTTTGAATCGAGGGGACCAGGTTGGCGCGCTCTCTTGTAGCTATGGGCTGACAGCGGTCATAGTACTTTCTGCACTCTTCCTTCGTTAAATACAAGGAACCCTCTTCAAGCTCGTCGGCGCAATGAGCTTCGTAGTACTCGAAGAGGTCTAGCAGGAGCCTATCCACATCATTCGAAGAGGCTTCCTGGACAAAAGCATTGAGCGACTTACCTTTAGAGAGGTGATAATGTGCGACCAACGCAACGCCGACGCTCTCCATCGTAAAGGTGTCGAAATCCGACGTTGTGAAGTCAAGAACGTATCCGCCCCTATTGAAGAGTCTAAGAAAATAACCTTGTTCAACTTTGCTCAAGGACATGAAAAAGCTCCTGGAATAATTTGCCGGTAGATTGCTTAAATATAACAACTGACGTGCAACGATGGCTGCTCCTCCCCCACTTGTGACGCGCCCGCACACTGTCTGGCATTGACGGTGTGCGGGCGCTTTCTTGTTTCGCCCGCCCGAACTTGAAGGGCGGTCCCTTATGGACGGTGAGAACGATGGCTCGTCCCTGCAGACGCAGGGCGCGGGTCAGCAGGCGGCGCAGGGCGACCAGGGCGCGAAGCAGCAAGCGCCGCAGCAGCAAGCGGTAGCGGCTGCCGCGCCCCGGGCAGGCGGCGCGGGCGGCGGCGAGGGCGAAGACGCGCTCGCCCAAGCGCGCGGCGACTACGAGCGCGCTCTGGCCGAGCGCGACGCCAAGATCGCGGAGCTGGAGGGCGAGATCGCCCAGGCGGCAAAGACCGCCGAGGCGGCGGAGAAACTCCGAGCCGAGATGGACGAGCTTCGCGCCGCGGGCGAGGCGCAGCGCGTCGAGTTCGAGCTGAAGCTCGCGAGCGCGAAGAACGTCAAGGCCGCGACGGCGCTCCTCACCGACCACGGCGGAGACGTCTCAAAGCTGAAGGAGGCCGAGCCGTGGTTGTTCGGGGGCACGGAGGTGCCCGCGGGCGGCACGACGGGGCTGGAGCCGGCGGGCGCCGCCGGCGGCGGCGAGGAGGCCGAGCTCAAGCGCTGGCGCGAGATCGCCGGACTGGAAGAGAAGTAAGGAGCTGAATCCATGGCGAACAGCATCGCATTCGCGAAGAACTACACGGGGATCATCGACGAGGTCTACAAGCGCGCCTCCGCTTGAACCTATAGCAACCTCATGGGAATCAACTGAGCTTTTTGGTACCAGGCATCAATGCTGATGACTCATCCAACAACGACGAGACGCTCGCCGCCACATACGACAACGGCATCGAGCTCATCAAGGACCGTGTAGTCAAATCGGTTCGGAAGACATGGAGCGCCTGGTGGCAGGAATACCCAAGGCGATGGGTTATTGCGCCCGCGTGACGCCCAAGGGCCCCGATGGCGGACGCGACGTAGTCGCCTTCCTCCGACGCGCGGGGGCTCGAGTCTCCGCGCACCGCGCTGAGGTCAAGCGCCGCAAGGGGGCCATGGGCGCGCCTGCGGCATGCTCGTTCATCAGCGGGCTGCCCGCAGGCGATCGCGGGTCCAACATCTCCACCGGGGGTTTCACCCAAGGAGGACCACTATGAGGCCGACCGCGCCACTGCGCCCGCGCTCCTACTCGACCCCGACTCCTTCATCCGCCACCACGCGGAGGCCTACGACAAGACCGACGACGAAACCCGCAGCATCCTCCCACTCACCCGCATCTGGTGACCAGCGTAGAGAGCCAACGAGCTCGTGTTGCAAAAGCCTAAAGCCACCTTGCCCACATCGGACAGGTCTCCCAGCCTTCCTCAAAGCCCATACGCTGCAGGTCCTCTTTGCTCCTACCTTGCAAAAGCTGCAGCACCTTGTCATGCCACGACGTGTTCGGCGCGATGCGCACAAGCATATAGCCAAGGATGGTCAACAGCGTAAACGTCGAGCTGTTGTTCACCTCGTAGGGCCGATGCCAATCGGGATACCTGTGCCCGCGGGGAATCTTCGTCCTGTTGCCAAGGCGCCTGTTCCAAAGCCGATCATGATGTGCGCAGACATTGCGAACGGTGTTTAGCATGAGCAGCCACGACTCATACACCTCCGCCGGCACCCCCATTTCGTTGGCCATGCTCTTTTTCACGTCGTTAGGAGCCCCCTTGAAAAGAGTGAGCATCATACCGAAGTCCATGATGTTGACGAGCATCCAGTAGGGAGGAAGTCCGTGTGACTCACCGTATTTATTTTTGAAGTGCTCTACAAACAGAGTTTTCGACCGATCATATGCCGAAAAGCACCTGGACATGAAATGCCCGTACCCGCGCTGGTCCATATTCGGGAGCGTGGAACGGTCCAAGTAGCCGAAGGGACCCGTCGCCTCAGCAAGCCTGTAGGCGAGCTGAGTGCGCATATAAACTTCCACGCGTTCGATGGCATCGAGCACGATAAGTCTGAGCTGGCGATCAAACGTATAGAGATCCCAAACCTTCTCAAAGGAAGTTCCTGGAAAGAACGATTCATCTTCATCTTCAGGATCCTGCTTGAAAATGTACCAATAACCACTCAAGCGATAGTAGCCGACATCGGCAAGATGCTCGATGAGGTCATCTCAATCGCACGCGAGGCCGCGCCCCTCGAGGCGGTCCGCCTGCTTCTCATATGAAAGCCATGGCTTTTGGTACTCCATGTGACCCCTAAAAAAAGAAACACCCGCCAAAGTTTGCATCATCTCGACGAGCGCCGAGAGATAGGCATGGCGGGTTCACTGTCTACACTGTACCACAGCTAAAGTCGTCTCAATCATTTGAAGACAGTCGATATATAACTTCGCCTTACGGCTCTCCAAAGGACCTGGCTTCGTTAATGTCCACTTGGCCGTCGGCGTCGAACTCGAGCCCAGGGAAACCGAGTCGGCTCATCAAATCCTCGCCAAGACTCAAATATCTTTGCCATTTACGACGAGTTTGGCGGTGATACTACGGAGAAAGACGAGCCTAGGCATATCCCGAATCCTCGCCCTCGGCCCAACCAGCCTGCTGCCTATTCGGTAAACGGAGTTTACCTGCTTCTGCGATAATGCAACCAGACAGACCCTAACAACAGGAAGGTCATCGCCATGGACGCTTGGTTGATTCGCGCGGGGCGCGGCGGGGCGCATGCAGCCGATTGGATCAGGAACGGCATCGTCGGCATCGGCTGGGACTTCGGCGGCGCGGATATCGCCGCCATGAGCCGCGAGCAGATCGAGGCCGCATACGCCTCGGCGCACCCCGAGGACAGCAAGCGGAAAGTCGCAGCCAACGTCGGCCAGGTGGTTCGCTTCGCGCACGCCATGGCGCCGGGCGACACCGTCGTCATGTACGACCCTTCCGTCCGCCTTTACCATATCGGCGCTATCGACGGCCCGTGCCAACCCGTAGCCGGAGCCGAGGGCGTCACCTACGCGCGCACCGTCACATGGACCAAGACCGCCCCGCGCAACGCGCTCGCACAAGCATCCAAGAACTCGCTCGGCTGCATACAGACCCTGGTCGCCATCTCTGAGGAAGTCATGGCCAACCTCGAGGCGGCAGCCAAGCGGCGTGGGCGCGCTTCGGCCGACAAGCCACACGCGGTCGACGGCGACTTCGCATGGGTCGAGTTCTACATGGAGCTCGCAGACCGGCTGCTCCCCTACAAGGACGACCGCGGCACTCTCATTGAGAGGCTGCAGGAACTCTACGCCGGCCTGGACATGAAGCTCCCCAAGCTCGACAGCGACGACGTTCCCGCCGATATCGACCCCTACACGGTGTTCGGCCTCTTTAACAAGGGCGTTTCGCTCGCCAACCGCGTCAAGATCGCCCGCGCCCTTGGGCGCGCCCTCGGCGTGAGCGCGCCGCCGCCCGCCGCCTTCCCCGGCACACCGCTGCTCAACAACCTCAACGCCACCTTCTACGCCTTCGTTGGCGACCATCGCCGCGGCGAACACGACATCGACAACCTCTGGCGCATGTTCGAGGCGCAGCTCGCGCTCGCCCAAACCGACGACGTACGCACGCGATCGGAGTTCGTAGCCGCCTACAACGACGCCATCGAACAGTTCAGCCTTGCCTGGAAGCTCAGCATGGGACTCTTCTGGGCGCGTCCGCTCCGGTTCATCAACTTGGACTCGCGCAGCCGCTGGTTCATGGGCGACATGGCGCTCGCTGGCACGGCGCTCGCGCAGGCCTCGCCCAAGGAGAAGAGCGCGCCCATACACGACGGCGCCGCCTACCTCGCCCTATGCGATACCGCACTCGCGCAGCTCGGCAGCGAGGCATGCCCGTACACGAGCCTCCCCGAGCTCTCCCATGCGGCGTTCCTGGAGTCGGAACGCGTGAACCAGGAGAAAAAGGCGGCCGCGAAAGCCGCGGAGGAAGAGGCACAGGAGAACGCGCTCGGCGACGCCGGCGTCGAGACCGAGGGCATCTCGCCCACTGGCCCCGATGCGACCGCGAGCCACGACGAACCTGCGCCCCTTCCAGCCGAGGAGCTCCCCTTCTACGGCAAGGAGGACTTCCTCGAAGAGGTCTTCATGGACGAGGAGGGCTACGACGCCCTCGTCGGCGTGCTAAACGCCAAGAAGAACATCATCCTGCAAGGCGCGCCCGGTGTGGGCAAGACCTTCATCGCCAAGCGCCTGGCCTACTCCATCATGGGCGCGAAAGTACCCGAGCGCGTTCAGATGGTGCAGTTCCACCAGTCGTACAGCTACGAGGACTTCATCGAGGGCTACCGCCCGTGCGCCGACGGCTTCAAGCTCGAGCAAGGCGCCTTCTACCGGTTCTGCAAGCGCGCCGAGGCCGACCCCGGCAACGACTACTTCTTCATCATCGACGAGATCAACCGCGGAAACCTGTCCAAGATCTTCGGCGAGCTGTTCATGCTCATCGAGAACGACAAACGCGGCCCCCGCAACAGACTGCGGCTGCTCTACTCGCATGAACCGTTCTACGTGCCCGCCAACGTCCACATCATCGGCATGATGAACACCGCCGACCGCTCGCTGGCGGTGCTGGATTACGCGCTGCGCCGGCGCTTCGCGTTCTTCGACCTGCGACCCGGCTTCGACTCGGAGGGCTTCGGCGCCTATCGCGAGAGCCTGGGCAGCGACGCGTTCGACCGGCTGGTCGCCTGCGTGAAGCGGCTCAACGCGGCGATCGCCGCCGACGACAGCCTGGGTGAGGGCTTCTGCATCGGGCACAGCTACTTCTGCGGGCTCTCCGCCGACGGCGTCACGGACACCAAGCTCGCCGCCATCGTGGAATACGAGCTGGTGCCCATGCTGCGCGAATACTGGTTCGACGAGCCGTCCAAGGTCCGCGAGTGGTCCGGCGCGCTGCGCGAGGCCATCAAGTGATCCGCGTCCAGAACATCTACCACATGCTGGCCTACGCCTTCCAGGTGCTGCGCGAGCAGGGCTACGCGGACGTTGCCGCCGAGAAGTTCGACAACACCGCGGAGCTGTTGGCGGCGATTCTCGCGCGGGGCGTGAGCTCGCAGGTCAAGCGCGGGCTGGGGCGCGAGTACCTGCCGCGCACCGAGGCGCTCGCCACCCTGCGCGGCCGCATCGACGTGGCCGAGACCGTGAAGGCACGCGCCGTCTTGCGTCGCCAGATGGTCTGCGACTACGACGAGTTCAGCATCGACGCGCCCATGAACCGGATGCTCAAGGCGACCATGCGTCTGCTGGTACGCTCCGACATCGACAAGGCCCGTAGAAAAGAGCTGCGAGGGCTGCTCGTCTACTTCGCCGATGTAGCCGACATCGACCTGGCGAGCGTGGACTGGCACCTGCGCTTCGACCGCGGCAACCAGACCTACCGCATGCTCATGAACGTGTGCTGGCTGGTGGCGGAGGGCCTGCTGCAGACGCAGGAAGACGGCACGGTGCGCCTGGCGAACTTCCTGGACGAGCAGCGCATGAGCAGGCTCTACGAGAAGTTCATCCTGGAGTACTACCGGCGGGAGCACCCCGATCTGCGCGCCGAGGCGCCCTACATCAAATGGGCGCTCGACGATGGCCCGCACGGCGCGGGCGCGTTCGGCGGGGCGCTCGACATGCTGCCCGCCATGCACAGCGACGTCATGCTCAGCCGGAGTGGCAACATGCTCATCATCGACGCGAAGTACTACGCGCACACCACGCAGCGCCACTTCGACAAGCACACCTACCACAGCGGCAACCTGTACCAGATCTTCACCTACGTGAAGAACAAAGAGGCCGAGCTCGCGGGCGCGGAGCACACGGTCTCGGGACTGCTACTCTACGCGGGAACCGACGAGGAGGTGCAGCCGAGCGGCACCTACCTCATGAGTGGCAACCGCATCGGCGTGCGCACGCTCAACTTGAACCAGCCGTTCGAGGCAATTCGCGCACAGCTGGACGCGATCGTCGAAGAGCACTTTTGAGAAGCGCAATAAAAGGCTTGGAGGAATGCTCTCCCCCACGGCCACCCGACCGTTCCTCATCCCATCACCATTTCGTCAGCCATGGGAGCCGTCACCTATTGGCTCGCGGTCCTCGTCGATGCGGCAAACGTCGATGGGAACGATATCGCGGTAGATGAGCCTATGGCGATCGTCGCGCCACTCGTCGTCATGGTAATGGCCGAAGAACCAGGTGCGGTAAGAGAGCTTGCCGTCGACCTCCTGGAGAAACGCCTGGTGCGCATCCCCGCCGTCGAAGGGGCGGTTGCATTCCCAACAGAGGTCGTCCGCGATGTCGAGCGGCGCCTCGTGCGTGATCACGTAGTCAACATTCCAGCCGCGGCTGTCGAGGCTGGCGCGGGCCTCCTCGCGCTCAGCATCCGAGGGCACCTCCTCCGGCCACCAGCTCTCGCCCTCGGTCCGCCACGCGCGATCGTGCGACGAGGCGCCGCCCATAGTGAACACGCTGATGCCATCGATATCGAACACCTGCCCGCGCATGAGATGCAGCACGTGCGGGCGCACCTCGTGCACGCGCCCACCGCACCACTCGCGCTCGGGCATCGCGGCGAGCAGCCCGTGGTTCTCGTGGTTGCCGTCGACGAAGCACGTGGTCCAAGGCCGATCCTCGAGCCATTTGAGCCAGTAGGCGTCCGTGTTGCCGCCGTCCCATACGTAGCCGAAGTCACCGGCGACGATCACGACGTCGTCGCGCGTGAGCTCGCGACCCAACGGCCAGCTGTGAAAGGAGAGGCGGTTGCGACCGTACTCGGCCGCTCCATGCATGTCACCGGTGATGTATATCAAATCAGTCAGCCCCTTTTATATCCAGCCGCGATCAGCCGTCCACACCCGCACCGATTGGGACGATCCGCTCGAACAGCAGCGTATGCCGCCCGTCGATGTCCCTATCCCCGTGGAAGTGCCCGTAATACCAATGCTTGAAGTCCAGGCGCGCATCCGCCTCGTCCAAAAACCTCGTCAGGCACTCGTCCGGAAGGCCCGATATGGGCAGCGACGGGTGGAGGGTGCGCGCCATCAGGCTTTTGGGGCACGTATGCGTGATCACGTAGTCGACGTTCCAGCCCACGGCATCCAAGTTGGCGCGGGCCTCATCGAGGTTTCGCTCGGTGGGGACCTCGTGCGGCCACCAGTCGACATACGGCGTGCGGTATGCCTGGTCGATGCTCGCGGCACCACCCAGCGTGAAAATGCGCGCACCATCGATCTCGTAGACCTCGGAACGCATGAGGCGCATGATGGGCGAGCCGTCGGACAGCCGCTGGACCATGCCGCCGCCCCAGGGCTCTGCTGGACGCGCGGTCCAATGGTCGAAGCGCTCGTGGTTCCCGTCCACGAAGAGCACCCTATACGGCCTGGACTCCAACCAGGCGATCTCGGCGCTCTCCTCCTCCGAAAAGTCCCACGGATAGCCGAAGTCACCCGCCACGATGAGGTAGTCGCCGGCGCGCCCCTCCTTCCAATCCTTGAGCCGCGATAGGCCGACGAATCCATGCAGGTCGCCCGTAACGTAGATCATCTCGCATCATCCTCCGCCCAAGGCATCACTTCGAGAAAACACGGCTCCACCGGCCCCATGAGCCACGCGCCGTTGCGCGACAGGTAGAACGCCCCGCCCTCGGCCGCCATCGCCGCCATATTTGTCGAGGATACCACGAGGATGCCGAAAGCATCGCACGCCCGCTCTACAATCTACGAACGCACGTTCGATGGATTTCGTGTCGGGCGGTGCCGCGGGCGGGGTGCGCTATGCTACGGTATTCATCTACAGGGCTATAGGGACTCAAAAGAGGGGACACCGAGAGAGCGAGCATGGCAAAGAACACCGCAAACTATGGCAACGACAGCATCCGTCAGCTCAAGGACGAGGAGCGCGTACGCCTGCGCCCCGCCGTCATCTTCGGCTCGGACGGGCTCGACGGCTGCGCGCACGCCGCCTTCGAGATCCTGTCCAACGCCGTCGACGAGGCGCGCCAGGGCTACGGCAACCTGATCACCCTCACCGCCTTCCGCGACGGCTCCATCCAGGTCGAGGACAACGGCCGCGGCTGCCCGCTCGACTGGAACCCCTCCGAGAAGCGCTTCAACTGGGAACTCGTCTTCTGCGAGCTCTACGCCGGTGGCAAGTACAACAACAACGAGGGCGGCGACTACGACTTCTCGCTGGGCACCAACGGCCTGGGCTCGTGCGCGACCCAGTACGCGTCCGAATACATGGACGTCACGGTCTGGCGCGACGGCAACAAGTACTCCCTCCACTTCAAGAAGGGCAAGGTCGTGGGCGCCAAGAAGAAGGCGCTCGAGATCGAGCCCGCAGACGAAAACCGCACCGGCACCACCATCAAGTGGCGCCCGGACCTGGAGGTCTTCACCTCGATAAGCATCCCCCACGACTGGTACCGCGAGACCATGCGCCGCCAGGCCGTAGTCAACGCAAACGTCACCTTCCGCCTGCGCATCGAGGGCGACGACGGCGAGTTTGCCGAAGAGGACTTCTGCTATCCCAAGGGCATCGAGGACTACGTGCTCGAGAAGGTGGGGGCCGACTACCTCACCGAGCCCTTCTTCATCGAGGCGGAGCGCCGCGGCCGCGACCGCGAGGACCTGCCCGACTACAACGTCAAGATCACGGCGTGCCTGTGCTTCTCGCGCACCTTCCAGATGCAGGAGTACTACCACAACTCCTCGTGGCTCGAGAACGGCGGCTCGCCCGAGAAGGCCGCGCGCAGCGCGCTGACCAGCGCGATCGACGCCTACATCAAGCAACAGGGCAAGTACAACAAAAACGAGAGCGGCATCAAGTGGCAAGACGTCCAGGACTGCCTGGTGCTGGTGACCAACTGCTTCTCCACCCAGACGTCGTACGAGAACCAGACCAAGAAGGCCATCAACAACCGCTTCATCCAGCAGGCCATGACGGCGTTCTTCAAGGAGCGCCTGGCAACCTACCTGATCGAGAACAAGGACGCCGCCAACAAGATCCTGGAGCAGGTGCTCATCAACAAGCGCTCGCGCGAGAACGCCGAGAAGACCCGCCAGAGCATCAAGACCAACCTGCAGCAGAAGACCGACATGGCCAACCGCGTGCAGAAGTTCATCGACTGCCGCTCCAAGGACAAGACTCGCCGCGAAGTCTACATCGTAGAGGGCGACTCGGCGGCGGGCGCCATCCGTACCTCGCGCGATGCCGAGTTCCAGGGCGTCATGCCCGTCCGCGGCAAGATCCTCAACTGCCTGAAGGAGGATTACCCGCGCATCTTCAAGTCCGACATCATCATGGACCTCATGCGCGTGCTGGGCTGCGGCGTGGAGATCAAGGACAAGCGCATCAAGAACCTGGGCGCCTTCGATCTGGACAACCTCAACTGGAGCAAGGTCATCATCTGTACGGACGCCGACGTTGACGGCTACCACATCCGCACGCTCATCTTAACGATGCTCTACCGCCTGGTGCCCACGCTCATCGACGAGGGCTACGTCTACATCGCCGAGTCGCCGCTGTATGAGATCAACTGCAAGGAGAAGACCTACTTCGCCTACACCGAGCTGGAAAAGAACGGCATCCTGGCCGAGATCGGCGACCAGAAGTGCTCCATCAACCGCTCCAAGGGTCTTGGTGAGAACGACCCGGACATGATGTGGCTCACCACCATGAACCCCGAGACGCGCCGCCTCATCAAGGTGGAGCCCGAGGACGTGGCCAAGATGGAGACCATGTTCAACCTGCTGCTGGGCAACGACGAGGCCGGCCGCAAGCGCCATATCGCCGAGCACGGCAAGGAGTACCTCGACCAGCTTGACCTGCAGTAAGAGCGGATCGCGGCGAACGGGAGCCCGCGGTAAACCACGCGCCCGTCGCCAGACCGCCCGCCATCCGGCTGACGCGCACACGCTGCAGCAAACGGCCCCACAGAAAGTACCAAGAGGAACAACGTGGCTAAGAAGAAAACCAACACGCAGAGCAAGAAGAAGCAGGTCAACACCGACAACGTCATCGGCCTGCACTCGGAGGTCACGGCGCAGCCCATCACGGAGACGCTCGAGACCAACTACATGCCGTATGCCATGAGCACCAACGTCTCGCGCGCGTTCCCCGAGATCGACGGCTTCAAGCCCTCGCACCGCAAGCTGCTCTACACCATGTACAAGATGGGCCTGCT
>NZ_JADNJJ010000182.1:0-2134 GCF_015554865.1 Collinsella sp. D33t1_170424_A12
GGGTCAAGGAAAATATGGACGTTAATGCTTGACATGAGAAGCCTTTCGAGAACGCAGAGGTCGTTGCCTCTGAGATCCTGTGCTTCATCGATGTAGATAGAATCGTAGAGTCGTTCAAGCCTTCTGATCGCAGCGCCCTCGCTGGCGTCGATTACGTTAAGAGAGAGCTTTCCAAGCACGCTGGGATAGGCGTCTCCGTCTTTTGTTAGATATCTGGCCGAGCCGGCCGATCGTTTGTTTAGGTCCACATCACGATTCGAGAGGCCCCTGAGGTGAATATCGGGATAAAGCAGTGGTAGATACGGCCGAACGATGTCGCGCAGCTGGAATGCCTTCCAGCCGATCACCAACGCATGGCGTTTGGCGCCACTTGTTTTTTGAAATATCCTCAGGATGTCCTCGCGCTGGTTGGTTTCCGTATAGGTTAGTACGAGGACTCGCTCGGGGTTTTGCTCTCGTGCAACCGCGTTTGCGAGCACCTCGGTTTTGCCCCAGCCCGCAACGGCGACAACGGCGTCATTCATTTTCGGCGCTTTCCGAAGCAGGGTCTATGAAGTTGATGGCATTCAGAATGTACGAAGGTGCGTCTAGGATTTCGGAAACGCTCCTATCGGCTTCAAGTAGCCTGAGTGCCCACTCTGTTTTGTTTTTCGTCATGAACTCCTCTAGATTGTCTGCGGAGTTGCCGTGCCGTTTCACGATCGAGGCGAGCATCTCGAGTCTATCCTTGTTCGCCTCGATCATCTGAGGCTCGATGGTCTTCCCCTTCTCGAGCGAGCCACAGAAGAACGCCCTGGTATTTGAGAGGAACGGCCTAGCGAGTTCAGTCCAGCGCCCTGGGTCATCCCCGTCGTTATCTCGAAGCGCGACTATCCCGCCCTTTTCGAGAACTGCTGCGAGCTCCAGGAGGCGCTTGTGCGACGTCCCGCATTCGATAACGTCGATGCCGTCCTCATGCGGCAGCTTGCCACGCTCCTTTCGGAACGCCCAGTCAAAGACCAGCTCGTCGGTGGGACCCTCGACAAGCACCGCCCTGTCTGCTAGCACAATTCGAAGCGTGTCATATCCGCTGAGGCGCTTGAAGTAACGGATGGTGTTCTCGCTTAGGTCGGATATTCTCCTCGGGCTGTTCCCTTCTGCAATAACGGAGAGATTGTTCAAGCCGAGCCTGTTGAGGACGAAGGGGCTGTGCGTGGTGACGAAGATCTGCCTGTTCTCGCTAGCGGTGTCAGCGATTATCCCGACGAGATCGTTGAGCCATGAGTAGGAGAGGTGGCACTCTGGCTCTTCGATCAGGAGAATCGATTCGCTTGCGGCGTTCTCGAGTGACACGGCGCACTTCGTGAGCGTCTGCTCAGCGCTGCCGAGCGCATAGAGCGGCAGTCCGTCCCTGTGGAGAACTATCGAGTTGGTCCAGTCCGTGCGGGGCGATTTATCCATCTGAAGACCGAGGCTCCCCCTTCCCGAGCAGTTGACGGTGATGTCGGAGAGAATTTCCCTGTCTACCCGCGCAGAAACACGCCTAAACTGGCTGGAGACCTCGCGCATCTTGTTATCGTCGAGCTCTTCACTTACGTAGCTCTTCGCGTAGGCGTCCACAGCCCTCGAACGGGGCTCGGGCGCGCTGTCGATGCGAGTGCAGCTGACCCCTTCTGGCCGTCGAACTATCGGATCGCCCTGGAAGATGCGCCAGGAGCAATTATAGTAGTCGATCGGGAGAACAAATGGGCCGCCTGCCTCCTTGATGCTTCGGCACTCTTCGAGAAACTGGGGGAGCAGGTCTGAGGGAACGGTATAGGTGATGAAAATGCCGGGCGCATCCTGGAGCTTCTTGTCGGGATCGTTGGCGCCAGTTATCTTTGCCAGGTGCAGGTCCTTGGAGAACACTGCGACAATCTTGATCTCGGGGATATTCTCGCTTGCCAAAGGACCGTCGAGTTCTCGGAAGAAGCCATCCACGCTGTCCTTGTTGAACCAGTCGGGTGCCAGGGAGCGACGAGCGCTTTGTCCGCGGATACTCCCACGCGTGACAAGCTCGATGGCGTCCAGGACGGTAGACTTGCCCGCGGAGTTTGCGCCGACAAGGATGTTGAGCCCTTCTTTTGGCTCCCAGAGGAAGTCTTTGAGGATGCGA
>NZ_JADNJJ010000183.1:0-6925 GCF_015554865.1 Collinsella sp. D33t1_170424_A12
CGAGAGCGGGGCGGGCGACCGAAGGCATACGCGAGAGCGGGGCGGGCGACCGAAGGCATACGCGAGAGCGGGGCGGGGGCGCGCACACCCCAAGGTGGCGCGCCCCCGCTTGAACGGCACGGTATATCGGAGTCCACAGGACCCAAGGCTTTCCCAGGTGCCGCAGACCGCCCTGAAACACAGGGAAGGATGCCTCCGCGCGCCGACCGACGACCGAGAGGCGAGGCGCGGCGCCCGGAGAAACGGACTAGTGGCGGAAGTGGCGGGTGCCCGTAAACACCATCGCGATGCCGTGGTCGTCGCACGCCTGGATGGACTCGTCGTCGCGCACAGAGCCGCCGGGCTGGATGATGGCAGTCACGCCATGAGCGGCCAGAACGTCCACGTTATCGCGGAACGGGAAGAAGGCGTCGCTCGCGCAGGCAAAACCGCCGGCCTCCATGCCCATGCGCTCGCAGGCCTCCTCGGCGCGCTGGCATGCCAGCAGCGCGGAGTCCACGCGATTGGGCTGGCCGGGACCCATGCCGATACCGGCGTGGTCCTTGGCGATAAGGATGGCGTTGCTCTTCACGGTCTTGCAGACGCGCCAAGCGAAGATGAGGTCTTCCATCTCGGCGTCCGTGGGCTTGCGCATCGTGGGGAAGGTGAAGGTCGAGGGATCCTCCTCGACCGTGTCCACGCTCTGGACGAGCAGGCCGCCGTCCACGGTGCGGGCCTCGAGCTGGGCATGGCCCTCGGCGCCGCCGGTTGCCAGCACGCGCAGGTTGGGGCGCTTCTCCAGGCGAGCCAGCGCCTCGGGCGTGAAGGACGGGGCGATGAGAACCTCGACGAAGAGCTTGTCGCGGTCGGCGAAGTGCTCGACGAGCGACAGCGGAACCTCGCGGTTCACGGCGACGATACCGCCGAAGGCGCTCTTGGGATCGCACGCATAGGCGCGGTCGTAAGCCTCGGTCACATCGTCGGCGGCGGCGGAGCCGCAAGGGTTCTGGTGCTTCAGGATCACGACCGCGGGCTCATCGAACTCGCGCACGGCGTTCCAGGCGGCGTCGGCGTCGAGGAAGTTGTTGTACGACAGCGGCTTGCCCTGCACCTGCTCGGCGCCCACCAGCGGGCTGCCCGAAGAGGCAAGGGTACCGAAGCCGTCGGTGAAGCGGTACACGGCGGCCGTCTGATGCGGGTTCTCGCCGTAGCGCAGGTCCTGGCTCTTCTCGAGGTGGAGCTGCAGCGCCGCGGGCGGCACGAAGGAGGCGCCGTCCTCGCCGTTCACCTTGGCGTCCTCGGCGGTCAGGTAGGTGTTGAGCCACGTGGAGATGGCGGTGTCGTAAGCGGCGGTGCGGGTATAGACCTTCGCGGCCAGGCGACGGCGCGTGCCCAGCGTGGTGCAGCCGGCGTGAACGGACATCTCGGCCAGCACGGAGGCGTAATCGGCCGGGTCGCACACCACGGTGACGGAGTCGTTATTCTTTGCGGCGGAGCGCAGCATGGAGGGACCGCCGATATCGATGTGCTCGATGGCGTCGACGAACGTGACGTCGGGCGCGGCCACGGTCTTCTCGAACTCATAAAGGTTCACGCAGACGAGGTCGATGAGCTCGATGCCGTGCTTCACGGCCTCGGCCATGTGCTCCTCGGAATCGCGACGGCACAGCAGGCCACCGTGGACCTTGGGATGGAGGGTCTTCACGCGACCGTCCATCATCTCGGGGAAGCCCGTGAACTCCTCGATGGGGGTGACGGAGATGCCCGCCTCTTCCAGCACGCGTGCCGTGCCGCCCGTCGAGATGATCTGGACGCCGTACTCGTCTGCCAGCGAACGGGCGAACTCGACGATGCCCGTCTTGTCCGTCACCGAGATCAGCGCGCGCGAGATCTTCCTATCTGTGCCCATGCAGCACTCCTCCTTCATGTGTCGAGCCGCGGCGGCAGGCTCCCGCGCGGCCTCATATACATCTTTCTAATGTAGCGCAAACGCGCGCATGCGTTCACACCAGCCCTGCCTTTTTGAAGAAAATGCCGAGACTCGATGGGCGTTCCGCGAAGAATTCGCGGGGAGCCTGTGGTGACATACGGACACCATATATCGGGACGCCGCGCGTGGTAGAAACCTAGTAAAGGAGGCACGCATGGTATCACGCGTTATCTACAGACCGTTCGAAGAGGGCGATTTCGATGCCCTTGCCGCGATCATGCAGGCAACATGGCATTCGGAGACCCCGAACGACGAATACAACAAGCTCGAGGCCACGTACGACCTCGCCCACGCGCTTTCGATCTCGAGCTTCTCTCAGGTCGTGCTGGTGGACGGTGAACCGCGCGGCGTCGTCTTGGCGCGCGCAGCCAGCGACCGCCTTCCCTACGCCGCCGCCTGGGACCACGCCAAGGAGGATATCCTGCAGCAGATGTGGGCCATCGACAAGCGTGCCACGGCGGGCTACCTCGCCTTCCTTAAGAACGAGGAGCGCGTCAACGGCCGTTTGCTCGAGCAGAGCGGCATCTCCGGCTCAGACCAGATCACCCTGCTCGCGGTAAGCAAGACCACGCGCGGCATGGGCATCGGCAGCATCTTGCTCGACGCGGCCGCATCCTACATATCGTCGCGCGGCGCAAAAGGCGCCTTCCTCTACACCGATACGGACTGCTCGTGGAAGTTCTACGAGCGCCGCGGCCTCAAGCGGGCTGCGGAGTATCGCGCGACGCGCGAGGAGCGCAAGCTGCTTCCGCGCGAAATGTATCTGTACGGACTCGACCTTTCCGCCTAGGGCCCTGCCGGCATCTTGAGGGCAGCTTGATGCTGGCGATACGCGGCCTTCCTTGGCGTACAGGCATACGCGGATAGCATCCCCGCATGAAAAAGGCCCCGCACGGGGCCTTTTTCATGTCGCGACGACGAGGGGGGCGGGGAAGCCGCCGGCCGCTCCGGCCGGGATATGCCGCGAACACGGGCGTGCCCGCGGCATGAGTCCGCAACGACCAGCTAGAAGGTGCCGCCCCCGCCGCCGCCCGTGCCGCCGCCCCCGCCGCCGGAGAAGCCGCCGCCAAAGCCGGCACCCGAGCTATTGGCGCTCTCGGCGACCTGCGCGACCGTCTCTCGGTACGCGTGGTCAAGGCTGCTGGTGGGCGACCCCAAGCGCCCGTGCGGATAGCACCACCAATACACCGGATAGATATAGCCGGTCGCATCGTCGCCGCGCACGTCGCGCGGGACCGCATCCGCCAGCTCGCGCAGGACCTCATCGGACACGCCGAAAGCGACGGCCATCACCAAGAGCTTGTTCCACAACACGACGTCGCCCGGCACGGCCTCGCCCAGATTGGTGAAATCCTCGAGCCAGCGCTTCAGCGCCCGGCAACGCTCGCGCAGCTCGACCGCCTCGGGCTCGAAGCACTTCGTCTGCGCCACCACGATCACCGAGCTGACGAGCATGGCAGCCGATGCCAGGAACACGAACACGGAGGTAAGCTCCATGAGCAGCGAGAACAGGAGGGATGCAAGGCCGAGCGCGAACGCCGCGCCCACCATGCCTATCTCATAGGCGGGCGGCACCGAGCTCGTAAGGTTGCGCACCTCGAGCTGCGCGGCAACCGTGGCCTTGAAATCATCGAGCGCGCTCGTCCCCTCGTCGCCGTCGTCCACCAACAGGGCCTGATCGAAAGCGATGGTGTCGCCGTTGGCGGGATTCGCGCCGAAGTAGAGCGCCACGGCGTCCTGGTCCACCGGATTGTCGATGCGCTCCAGCGCCTTCAGGGTGAGCGTGTAGCTCTCGACTTGCTTCGTGCCGAGCAGGCCCTTCTTCTCGCGCGTCTCGGACGCAAGGGCCACCACGCCGTCATCGGTCAACTTCATGAGGGTGGCCACGAACGCGCGCGGCTCAACCGACCCGTCGGCCATAAACGCGGAAAGCACCGCGGGATGATCCGCAGAAGGGACGTCGCGGAAATACTCCTCCGCGCATACGGGCGCAGGGCTGGCATACTTCTTGAAGCGGCCCCACAGCGCCACCGCCAGCAACACCGCGCCACCTCCCAGCTGCGCAGACGCAGCGAGAGCGGATTCGATACGCGCCCGCTCGCGGCGCGCGTTGGCCTCGTCGGCCCAGGCCTGCTCCTCATCCAGCACGGTCTGGAGACGCGCCTCGCCCGAAGCGGCAAGGCCCGGCACCCAGGCAGCGGGAAACACGATGCGGGCCTCGGCAAACTCTCCCGGGGCCACACGCGGCATCTTGTAGTTCACGATGACGTTGCCGCGCGCGATGTCGACGGCACCGTCCAGCGGTCCATGGCCCCATGCGCGCACCTGCGCGTCGGCCTCGGGACCGCCAACAGCCCCCTCGTCGCCTTCGAAGCCCACGGCAAGCGACACGTTCTCGGAAGGCTCGTCCCACTCCGGACCGACGAACTTCCAATACAGCTCGGCCGTATCCGACCAGGCCATCACCGCGCCGGGCAGCACGTAATCGATGGCGACCGTAAGCTCATCGCCCTCCTCGCGCGGCGCGAACACCTTGAGGGTCGTCTCGTCGTCGGAGGCGTCGACCGTATAGGCCCCGGCGTCCCCGTTATGCGCGGCGGACACCAGGCTGTAGGGTTGCAGCGAACCGTCTTCCGCCACCTCCGACACCGCCTCTAGCGATGGCGATCCCGCGACGCCCTGCGCGTTTTCATCGTGCGGTATCGTCCAGAACACGCCGTTCGCATCGTCTTCGAACGAGAACGTGCGCCGTTCGCTCACATAGAGGTCACCGTTGCGCATGACGACGGCAAAGATGCTCGTCTGCGGCATCTCGGCGGCGGCAAGCGCGGTTGCGGGAAGCGCGCAAAGACAGCAGGCAAGCGCGACGAACGCGGCCCAGACGCGCACCAGGGAAACGTGCTTCATGGGGATCCTCTCCTCGGAAAAAAGCAGTGCGCCCATTGTACTCGTTCGCGGCGGCCATCCCGTGCACGCCGCGAACGGCGCGAGTATACTCGTAGGCAAGCGCATCCGCGCTAAGCCGGGCGTATTCGAGAGGGATGAGAAGATGGCAATCAATCAGAAGGTGGCCGAGGTTTTGGAGAAGCAGATCAACGCCGAGCTGTATTCCGCATACCTATACATGACCTTTGCCGACTACTACGACGACCGCGGCCTGAAGGGCTTCGCCAACTGGTACATGATCCAGACGAAGGAAGAGGCCAGCCACGCGCTCGCCATCCGCCGCTACCTGCTCGACAACGACTACAAGCCCACGATGCAGGCGATCGCGCAGCCCGACCTGTCGTTCGACAACGACCTGGCGCCGCTCGAGGCGGGCCTGGCCCACGAGGAGTACATCACGGGGCTCATCCACCGTTGCTACGAGACGGCGCTCGAGGTACACGACATCCGCGCGATGCAGATGCTCGACTGGTTCGTGAAGGAGCAGGGCGAGGAGGAGGCCAACGCGCGCGAGATGGTCTCGAACATGAAGCTCTTCGGTAGCGACCCCAAGGGCCTCTACGACCTGGACCGCGAGTACCAGGCGCGCGTGTACACGCCGCAGACCGCGCTGCCCATGTAGGGCGCATCGCGCATATCGCACCGCATACGGGTGGGACGCGACACGAAACCGGCCGCGTCCCAGCCGTTTCCCATGGATGGGCAGGAGTTTGGAGAACGATTCGATGACCGGCACGATTACCGCAGCGCACATCACGGACGGCGAGCCCGCGCGCCCGACCGTGACGGGGCGCTTTGCCCCCTCGCCCTCCGGCCGCATGCACCTGGGCAACGTCTACGCCGCGCTCATGGCGTGGCTTTCCGTGCGCAGCCAGGGCGGGCGCATGGTGCTGCGCATCGAGGACCTCGACGACCGCTGCCGTCGAGGCAGATGGGACGCCCTGCTTATCGAGGACCTGGAATGGCTCGGGCTCGACTGGGACGAGGGCCCCGTCTACCAGAGCGACCGGCTGGATCGCTACGAGCGCGCCTTCGAAGCGCTGCGCGCGCAAGGCCTGCTCTATCCGTGCTTCTGCTCACGCGCCGAGCTCCATGCGGCCAGCGCGCCCCACGCAAGCGACGGCACGCCCATCTACGCGGGAACCTGCCGCGGGCTATCGGCGGAAGACGTCGCACGACGGCGGGCGGAGCGCCCGGGCGCCTGGCGCCTACGGGTGCCGAGCGCGGATGACCCGCGCGGCGACGTCGCATTTACCGACCGCGTGTACGGCCCGCAGCACGAGACGCTTGCGCGCGACTGCGGCGACTTCCTGGTGCGGCGCAGCGATGGTGTCTTTGCCTACCAACTCGCCGTGTGCGTCGACGACGCCGAGATGGGCGCGAACGAAGTGGTGCGCGGGCGCGACCTGCTGGGGTCGAGCGCGCGCCAGATGTACCTGCAAGACTTGCTGGACCTCCCCCATCCCGCATACGCGCACGTGCCGCTGCTTGTCACCGCGGACGGCAGGCGCCTCTCCAAGCGCGAGCGGGACTGCGATCTGGGCGAGCTGCGAGCGCGCTTCGGCACGCCCGAAGCGCTGCTGGGCATGGTGGCGCACGCAGCGGGCATCGCGCCCGACGCACGTCCGCGCAGCGCGGGCGACCTCGTGGAACTCTTCAGCTGGGAGGCCGTGCGCCGGCATCCCGCGAACCTGGTGGTGGACGGACCGCGATAGCCGATGCCCGCGACAGGCCGACACCGAGCCCATCGCGGGCAGGCGCCCAGGTGAATCCCGCTCCTATACACAAAAAGGCGAGCACCCGTATGGATGCTCGCCTTTCATCCTGCGAACTCGCAACTCATTCGATATCCATCCATCTGACTCATCACGCGCGGAGCATGCGCATATAGATTATCGATAATAAAAAAAGCTCCCCGAAGGGAGCTTTAAGATTCAACTGGTGCGGCGTACAGGATTCGAACCTGTGACGTTCTGATTCGTAGTCAGACCCTCTATCCAGCTGAGGTAA
>NZ_JADNJJ010000184.1:0-6297 GCF_015554865.1 Collinsella sp. D33t1_170424_A12
ACCCCAAGTAGACGTCGCACCCATGCAGCTCCTCGAGTGCGAACTCACAGGCTGTACGAATGATGTTATGGGGACCACGTACGCAGGTAAACAGCCCGTCATCGTTTTTTGAAGCCTGCGGCCACGTTGATTGGTCGGCTCGCTCCTTGAGGACCGAGTTGTCAACGACGACGCGGAAGACCGACCCCCTGCCAAGATCAGAGGTGACGACTTCAGCAGTGCGGGCATTTTGCTTGATTGAAAACAATGCCATGCCACGCCCATGCACGCCCCAGCGATCCATCTTCATGGTTTCTAGTTTCGACGTAACGCGCGCATCGAAGATACGGCACTGCATGTCCTCGGGAACACCGGAGCCGTCATCAAGAAAGAGGAGGGTCCGAACACCCTCCTCTTTCTGGGTTGCCACATAGATGGAGCTGGCGCCGGCATCACGAGCATTGCGGAGCATCTCGATGACGATGTCCTCGGTATGCTGGATGTCGTGCTTTGCCTGACGTCGCTCGGCCTCTGAAACGCGCAGACGAACATAGCCTTCGCCGAGGTTCTCCTCGACACGCAGATTGCCCTCTCCCGACATCGAAGCGATAAAGGATATAAGCTCGTTTGCGTCACTCATGGCTATTTAGCGATTCCCACAGCACGGCTCTCGCGAATCACGACGACTCGAACCTGACCGGGATATTCCATCTCTTCCTCGATCTGCTGCGCGATATCATGAGCGAGAACGGTTGATTCCGCATCGGAGATCTTGTCGGGCTGCACCATAACATGGACCTCACGACCGGCCTGCATGGCGTATGTGCGCTCAACGCCCTCGTGAGAGTTGGCGATTTCCTCGAGCTTTTCAAGACGCTTGATGTAGTTCTCAGCCGATTCACGACGTGCGCCGGGACGAGAAGCAGAAATGGCATCGGCAGCCTGAACAAGAACAGCAAGAACGGTGTTGGGGTCGACGTCGCCGTGATGGGCTTCGATGGCATGGACGATGACGGGCTTCTCTCCGTAGCGGCGAGCCAGATCGGCACCGATTACGGCATGCGGACCTTCAACCTCATGATCGATCGCCTTGCCAAGATCATGAAGAAGGCCGGCGCGCTTGGCGATGCGCGAGTCGACGCCGAGCTCGGAAGCCATGATGCCGCAAAGCTCAGCGACCTCGATCGAATGGCGCAAGACGTTCTGGCCAAAGGACGTGCGATAACGAAGAGAGCCAAGGGTCTTCACGAGCTCGGGATGAAGGTCGTGAATGCCCGTGTCGAACGTAGCCTGTTCGCCGGCCTCACGCACGCGCTCCTGAACCAAGTCGGACGCCTTGTGGTACATCTCTTCGATACGAGCCGGATGAATACGGCCATCGGCTATAAGATTCTCAAGGGCAACGCGGGCCGTCTCGCGACGCACGGGGTCAAAGCTGGAGAGAACGACCGTCTCGGGAGTGTCATCGATAACAAGGTTGACACCGGAAACCTGTTCGAATGTGCGGATGTTACGACCCTCGCGGCCGATGATGCGACCCTTCAGGTCATCAGAGGGAATGTGGACGGAGGTAACGGTGACCTCAGCCGTGTGATCGGCGGCACAGCGCTGAATAGCGAGGGAAACGATCTCCTGTGCGGTCTTATGGCATTCAGCCTTTACACGCTGCTCGGATTCGCGAATGATGGCGGCCGACTCATGAGTCACTTCAGAACGCACCTTGTCGAGCAGCTCCTTGTGCGCATCATCGCGAGTCAGCTCGGCAATGCGCTCAAGTTCGCTGGTCTGCTTATCGTAAAGCTCGTTAAGCTCGCGGCTCTTCTTTTCAATCTGGCCCTGCTGGCTCGATAGCTGATGCTCGCGCTTGTCCAGCGCTTCATTGCGGCGATCAAGGGATTCCTCACGCTGCATAACGCGGTTCTCAAGGACTCGAAGCTCTTTTTTGCGCTGCTTCTCCTCGGCTTCCGCAGCCTGCTTGCTCTGGATGATCTCTTCCTTTGCCTCGAGCAGCGCCTCCTTCTTCAGAGTTTCGGCTGCACGACGCGCTTCGCCCATGACATTCTCCGCCTCCGCATGAGCAGACTGGATCTTGCTCTCTGCTTCGCGGATGCTGCCTGCTTTGGCGTTGCGCATGGCGAGAACGGCTCCGCCAGCGCCCGCCATCAGGCATACAATGCCAACAATAATCTCCATGCTTAAGCTCCTTTTATGGAATTAGTGCAGAAAACCGCATCGACACGATGTGTCTATGCGGGACATTTGGCATGTATTCAGGCCACCCAGAATAATGAATATATACAATATCAATCTCATCAGAGGATGAGCGTGCATCACATAGCAAATGACTGTTTAATCGTACGTGCTCGTAATGGTTCTGTCAATCGAACATCAGGCGAATGGCTTGTACAGACCTGTATATAGAAGCTTAGAAATCATCAAATCCTGTATACAGAAGGCGCTATGCATAAAGGGAGTTCATCGCTATTCTTCTTCAAGGCGAGTCCTTACGGCACGAGAAGCGGTTGAGTAGTCAAACCCCTTACCCAATAAAAAGCGGACGAGTTTGTCGTAGGCATGGGATTCCGGTATGCGCTTACGTTCGAGAAGGGATGCCGCACGCTGGGCATCGTCGTCCTCATCAAAATACGAGTCCGGATACCCAGGAATATCAGATATCGAGATACCCTTATGACGAAGCTCGGCTTCGATGCGACGCCTCCCCCAGCCCCTGCGCTTTCGTTCCTCTATGTAATACGCAGCAAATCTTCGGTCATCTAAGAAGCGGAAATCAACTGCCTTTGCCACCGAAGCGCGGGATGCATCTGAGCTAAACCCCAGCGAAATCAGCTTCGTTCGTGCCTCTTCGATCGCATAGTCGCGACGCGACAGCATGTCGAGCAGGCACGCATAGCACGCCTTGGTCTCTACGTCAGCTATATAAGCTTGAACAGAGACAAGGGAAGCAGGAAGCTGCACAGCGTCGATATCAAGCGCCCGCGCGGCGCGGACGGCAAGCGGAATGGCCTTCACTCCCCCGTCTGAAAGCGATAGATTTATTTCTGCGCGCGGCCGCATGCGAGAGAGACCGGAAGCTGGCCTGGCAATCTGATCGGGATAACAAACGGCCAGGCCAACAACTTCAACGATTGGGGGACACATTAGACGTTAAGGGAATCCACACCGAGCGCGGAGGCATCATCACCAAGATCAACCGCAAGACCCGTGGCCTCATCTTCGAAATCAAGACCGCAGGCAACGCGTACCTTGTGCTCGATCTCATCACGAAGGTCGGGATGGGACCGCAGGCATTCCTTTGCGGCCTCACGGCCCTGGCCGAGACGCTCAACCTCGTCACCGCACGGATAGGTATACCAAGCACCTGCCTTGCGCACGATACCGTAATCGACGCCCATATCGATAATAGATCCCTCTTTGGAGATACCGGTACCGTACATAATGTCGAACTCCGCGGTCCGGAAGGGAGCGGCGACCTTGTTTTTTACAACCTTACACCGCACGCGGTTGCCAACGATCTCATCTTTCAGCTTGATTGAGTCGATGCGACGGATATCGATGCGAACACTCGAGAAGAACTTCAGCGCGCGGCCGCCGGTAGTAGTCTCGGGGTTGCCAAACATAACGCCGATTTTTTCACGAAGCTGGTTGATGAAGATGCAGGTCGTTTTAGACTTTGCAAGCGAGCCGGCAAGCTTTCGAAGGGCCTGACTCATAAGGCGAGCCTGAAGACCTACGGAAGACTCGCCGATCTCGCCTTCGATCTCCGCACGCGGAACGAGCGCGGCTACGGAGTCGACAACGATAACATCGATGGCTCCGGAACGCACGAGCATATCGCAGATTTCAAGTGCCTGCTCACCCGTGTCAGGCTGGGAAATCAAAACCTCATCGATATCGACGCCGATACGAGCTGCATAGGTGGGGTCCAACGCGTGCTCGGCATCGATGAAGGCAACGACGCCGCCCATGGCCTGAGCCTCCGCGAGAATCTCAAGCGAAAGCGTTGTCTTGCCAGATGACTCGGGGCCATAGATTTCAACGATGCGCCCGCGCGGGACGCCGCCAATGCCGAGGGCTGCGTCCAAAGACAAAGCACCGGTTGGTATCGCCTCCACTTCAAGCTCGGGGCCCCCGTCTCCGAACTTCATGATTGCGCCCTTACCAAACTTCTTCTCGATCTCCGCCGTAGTGGATTCGATCATCTTATCGCGTGCTTCACCCGTAGTGCGCTCGTGGATGGTACGCGCAGGACCTGAACTTTTAGCCATATAGCTTCCTCCAATACAATTGTTGTTTGATGGTACAACGAACAGCTGTTCGTTGCAAGCATCGTGATTCAACTATAGAGGAGCGCTCAACCCAGTCGAATTATTAGGACTAACTGCGGAGAAAGTGAAATACGAATAACGCTTACAACACCAGCTCACGTATGGCGGGGCGCACGTAAAAGTAACAATCGTAGCGCAGAGATTCACTCGGAATCCACAAGCTCGTCGATAAGAAGCCGCAGCGCCTGAATCGACGCGGCCCGGCGGACATCGTTGCGATTCCCTTCAAAGCCGAAACGATGCACCCGAATCTGAGACGGGCTCGAAAGACCGATGTAGACGGTTCCGGCAGGATCGGCGTCGGTCCCCCCTGCAGGCCCGGCATATCCCGTGAGGCTGATCGCCATATCGGTACCGAATAGAGAACGAGCGCCGAGGCACATCTCACGAGCCGTGTCTGCCGAGACGGCCGAAAAGCGTTCGAGGGTCTCAGCGGATACCCCTAATACCGCATGCTTGACTTCGTCGCAATATGTAACGGCACCGCCGCGCAAGACGGCGGAAGCGCCAGGAACATCGGCGATCGCGGAGGATACCATGCCTGCGGTAAGCGACTCCGCCGTGGCAACGGTGACCCCGCGATCGCAACAAAGCTGAACGAAGCGACAAGCTAGTTCAAAAAGCTCGTTATCGGCCATGGCTATACGCGAAAGACGATATGGCGAGCATTCCAGAAATACTGAAGGCCCGATATGACGGTAAGGACGACCGCAGCAATCATGAGGGCCCAGGAGACGGTGCCGAGCATCTCGACGACCGGGGCTACGGCACCGCCGATACTAAGGGCGATATAAAGAAGATAGCCGCAAAGCGACAGCATGGTTACCGCCGTCTTGGCCTTGCCAAGCTGATCGGCAGCAATAACCTCGCCGCTCGCACTCGCAACCATGCGCAATGCGCTCACCAGGAACTCACGGAACATAATAATGAAGACGGCCCAGACGCCGACGTACTGGTGCTCGAGCAGGATGAGCAGTGCAGCGAAGACAAGGAGCTTATCGGCGATCGGATCGAGGAATTTACCAAAGTCGGTTACCTCGCCGCGCTTTCGAGCCAGGTCGCCATCCACCTTATCGGTAAGACTCAGCACGAAGTAGATGACGAAGGCTCCCCATGCCATGCCGGTGGAAACATGAGCGAAGGCGAGCTCGCTCAAAATCATGAAGAACGGAATGAACGCAATGCGAACACACGTCACGATATTCGCGGGCGTCCAGATGCTCGTGATCTCCTGCCCCTTGTTGTTCACTGCCATAGATGGTTACTCCTCAACGACATGACCGATGAGCTCGTAGCAGAAGCTATCGGTAAACTCCACCTTCAGGATATCGCCGACGCATGCTTCGTCGACGTCGAGATGAACGGCGCCGTCGCTATCGGGTGCCTGGAACCATGCGTGGCCGATCAACTCGAGACCGTCTTCGGTCTCCTCGACACCATCGACGATAACTTCAGCGACCTCGCCCACATGGGAGGCCGTGGCGGCGAAGCCGAGCGATTCCGCAAGATCTATTGCGGCCTGCGTGCGCTGGAGCTTGATCTCTTCTTCCACCTGACCGTCCATGCGGGCAGCACGAGTGCCGTCTTCAGGCGAATAGGAGAATACGCTCGTGTAATCGAAACCGTTGCGATCCATGAAGGACAGCATGCGCTGGGCCTCATCGTCGGTTTCCCCGGGGAAGCCAACGAGGCTCGTGGTGCGGATGACCATGGAGGGTATCTCGTCACGCAGGCGCTCGAAAAGTTCGTCAAGCTCCTCTTCCGATCCGCTGCGGTTCATAGCTTTGAGCACACGCGCAGAGCAATGCTGGACGGGAATGTCGATATAGGGCAGAACCTCGGGGGTATCGCGGATGACAGTAATGAGCTCGTCGGTCATGCCCTCTGGCTGCAGGTAGAGCACGCGTATCCATACGTGCTCGGGTCGCAGCTCCTCGGCAAGAGCCACGAGAAGCTGCGCCAGGTTTTTAGG
>NZ_JADNJJ010000185.1:0-8277 GCF_015554865.1 Collinsella sp. D33t1_170424_A12
ACGCTTGGCGTCCTGCGCACCCTTACGATGCTTGGTAGTTGCCCATTTAGAGTGTCCGGACATGCGAGACTCCTATCGAATATGCGCATCGGTCGCACGGTCGCTGCGGATCGGTGACCCTGATTAAACAGACGTGGGAAATAATATACCGAATGCCCCTGCTGCGAAAGTGTGAAATTTAGCGCGAGCCAAGCTCACATGCAATGCCCATGGAGGCGGCGCGCACCGTCTACACACCCCTCCAGAACCGCGCCGCCCTTCGCGCCCACCGCCCTACCAGATGTTCACACGCATGGCGGAGCGATTCCTATACTCGCGACCCTGAAGACCGTTTCACGCCGCGAGAGCGCGCGACGGCGCCCTTGCTTCGACGCCAGCCTCCACACCCCCGCAGCGCACGACCGAACAGGAGGACCCGTTTTGAACACGAACCTTGCCGACCCATCCTATCCAACGCGCCGCAGCTTCCTGGCCGGCGCCGGCGCGCTCGGCGCACTCGTCCTCGCAGGCTGTACCGCGAAAAATGAAAGAGATCGCGGCTCTGCCGCCGCCGCCTCCGCCGGCTCGGCGGCCGTGGCTTCCACCGGCCCCGCAACGGTACGCCTGGGCACGATGATGACGGAGGATTTCCTCCCAGGCTGGGTAGCCCAGGCCGACGTGCTCTTCCCCGGCTCCGTCGACGTGAAGATCTCGACGTTCCAAAGCGCGCAGGAGCTCTCCAGTGCGCTCACCTCGGGCGACATCGATATGGCGATGACCGATCCGCAGGTCTCGGCCTCCCTTACCGCAGGGGGCACGCCGGTACGGCTGAAATGGATCGCCCTAGGTGCCACGCCCGAACAGGGGCGCTTCGGCATCATGGTGGGACCGGACTCGCCTATCAAGACGGCGGAAGACCTGCGCGGCGCATCCATCGGCGTGGGCTCCAACACCGTTCCCGAGTACGTCATGGACAGGCTTCTCGAGATCGAGGGCATCGGCCAAGGCGACTTCGACAAGCAGGAAATCAAGAAGCTCCCGGTGCGCTACGAGATGATGACCTCGGGAAACGTCGGCGCCGCCGCCCTGCCGGCAACGTTGCTCGCGCTGGGCGAGATCGACGGCTGCACCACCATCATGGATGATGCCCATGATGCCGAGGGCAAAAACCTCTCGCAATCGGTCGTGGTGGTACGCGAGGCATTCGAGGACGCACCAGGCGGCGAGGACGCCGTCGAGGCCATCCAGCGCGGATGGGAGATGGCGGCCCAGGCCATCAACAGCGATCCCGAGAACTATCGCGCTCTGCTCGTAGAGAAGGCCAAACTCCCCGCGCCCCTTGCCAAGACCTACCCCATATCCCAATACCCCGCGTGCACACGCCCTACGTGCGACATGGTTCAACCCCAGCTCGACTGGATGCTCGAACGCGGCTACCTCAAGAACGCGCTCTATTACGACGAGGAAAGCGGCGCGTTCGATCCCGTTCATTAATCTCTCGAGCCAATACGACCCACTTCCCGCACCCCTGCCGTCCATCGAGGCGGCAGGGGCTTTTCATACGGATGTCCCCGAACGAGCGTGCCGCACGCCCCTTTCGAGCTCCTTCCCGCCTCATGCAGGGGCCCGTCGATACGCGATGGCACTAAATGTCGATTTTGAGTCTTTGAGTACCCGTGTGCGAGGTGAATACTTCCCCAATCGAGGAATAAGTTGCGTACTCCAGCATCGTCGACCTGCAATGAAGGGCGCATTCCATGCCATCATCCGCAAACGGGCGCGTAACCCGCATCGAAATGGCGCGCAAAGCCCTTCTCCGGGGACACAAAAGACTCAAAATGTGCATTTAATGCCAAGGCAACAATGACTGAACGCTGTTCATGTGCCATGCAAGAGCAGTACCGTTATTCTATGCAGATCCAATTGGAAAATATGCAGTTCCGCTGCCGATTCCAGCCTGCTTCGAACGTCCGGCACCGTTCGGCCTGCACGAGCAGCAACGCTATGCCCTTCTCCACGGCGTCAAGGCGCGCTCAACCCCTGCGAGCGCCTCGTAGATCCCCACGCCCAGCAGCGCCATGCCGATCATGCCGGCGAACATGCGCGGATAGTCGATCATCGACCAGGAGTCGACGATGAAATAACCCAAGCCCGTCGACCCCGCGATGGCCTCGGACAAAAAGAGCACTGCGATCGCCGTCCCGGATCCAACGCGAAGCGCCGTGAACAATTCTGGCAGCACGGCGGGCACCACCACATGGAGACATGTGCAGATACGACCCGCCCCCAGGCTTCGAGCGGCCAGGATCGACCCCCGCGGCACGCAAGCAGCAGCATCCCGAACGCTCATCAGAATCTGGAAGAACACCGTGACCGCCATGAGCGCAATCTGCGACGCATCCCCTAAGCCGAGCATCACCAAAAAGATGGGCAGCAGCACGACCTTTGGAATGGGATAGAGGATGTGCAAGGCGGGAGAGACGAGGGCGTCCAGACGGGGCGACCTGCCCAATGCAAGACCCAGCGGTATCGCCAGAATCGATGCCGCAGCCAGCGCCGCCAGCACGCGATACAAGCTTATGAGAAAGGCGGGCAGCAATTCGGGAAGATAGGCATAGAGCACGCGGACGGTCTCAAGCGGCGCGGGCAGGGCGGGAGACGCGAGGACGAGCGACGCCAGATGCCAAAGCCCAAGCAGCGCCACCGTAGAGGCAGCATACGCAGCCACCTTCCAAGCGGCGTCGTGCACACGTCCGCCTTCCATGATTGCTCCCTTCATGAAGGCGTCCGTCCGACGACATGCCGAACAGGCGCGCACTCATTCCGTCTTCTTGCGCCGGTGCTCGCGAACCCCTGCCGGCGCGTCGCCTCCATCCAGACGCCGGCGGACGACGCCGACGCAGCGCCCCCTCCCTGGAACCATCGGGCGAAGCCAGCACCACGGTTGAGGCGAGGCGCTCACTGCTGCGCCGGCGCGTCGTCGACCAGCTTGGCCCGCTGCGGGCGCTTCGCGCGGTATGCATAGACCAGCAGCCCGGCGCCTATCGCGATCAGAGGAAGGCTCAACAGCTGACCCATCGTGATCACGCCGCCGAACAGGTAGCCCAGCTGGGCATCGGGCACGCGGACGAACTCGATCAGGAAGCGAACCATGCCGTAGCCGAGCACAAACGTACCGATAAACGCCCCCTGCGGAGGCACCGGACGCTTGCGGCTCATGGCATAGAGCACCACGAACAACACGATGCCCTCGAGAAATGCCTCGTACAGCTGGGAGGGATGGCGCGGCATCTCGCCTGCGGCGCCGCCGAAGACCACGCCCCAGGGAAGGTCGGTGGGCTTACCCCACAGCTCGCCGTTCACGAAGTTGGCGCAGCGGCCCAGCGCCAGGGCGAGAGGAACGCCGACGATGGCGAAATCGGCAACCGTCCACGGAGACAGCCTGAGCATGCGGCACACCACGTAACCGCCGAGCAGGCCGCCGAGCAGGCCGCCGTGGAAACTCATGCCTCCCTGGTTGGTAGCGAAGATCTCCAAGGGATGCGTCAGGTAGTACCCATCGCCGTAGAAGATCACGTAGAACAGACGGCCGCCGATGATGAGACCGAAGACCGCGCCCGTGACGAGCATCCAGATATCGTCCACCGTGAGTCCCATGTTCCAGCGTCGCTGCACGCGGTACGCCACGACGCCCGCAAGGATAGAACCCACCACATAGGCGATGCCGTACCAATAGATAGTGAGGGGACCGGCCGAAAATGCTACCGGGTCGAGCATCTGGTAGAGCTCGTTGAGCATGGAGCAACCTCCTTGAAACGAGCGGCGCTGCGTGCGCGCCGCTCTTTAAACGCGACGGGCGCCTGCCCGGCGCCCGTCGAATTTGCGCAACCGCACGTTACCGCGTGTATGCGCTCGATTAAAACGGCATGTAGTCGTCGTACAGATCGGACGCAGGGCCGTCGTTGACCGCCACGACGCGCGTGACGCCGGGCACGTGCTCCTTCAGGATGCGCTCCACGCCCATGGACAACGTGAGCTGGCTCATGGGGCAGCCGGCGCAAGCACCCTGCAGCTCAAGCGATACCACGCCCTCGTCGTCCACGCCCACGTACGCCATGTCGCCACCATCTGCCTGCAGGTTGGGGCGAATCTGCTCGAGGACCTCAAGGAGGAGTTTCTCATCTACTGCCATGGGGCAGTCCTTTCGACGAGCGCAGCGCCGTTCCGCCGGCGCGCGCAGCTCACACGTTATGCCACGGGTTGTACCCATGTGAGCGTACACTATACCACGCGGCCGCATCGCGCGGTCACACCGCACACGCCCCCAACGTCAGCAAGGTGAATCGTCGTGGCAAGCACCAATCCCGACCTTAAAAAGTATATCGACCGGCACCGTCGCCGCCACGGAGAGCGGTCCGCTCCGCAGCGCCTCTGCCGCAGCCTGCACCGGTTCATCCAGCACACGTTCAACATCCGCGAGGGACGCGCGCCCTACCATGTGATCCGCAAGCGCTTCGTCAACAGCGCGCGGCTCAACGGCAACCACATCTGCATCCTCATCATCGCTATGATCATCGCCTGTATCGGCCTGGATACGAACTCCGAGATCGCCATCGTGGGCGCCATGCTCATCTGCCCCATCATGGGATCGGTGCTTGCCATCGCCTACGGCGTCGCCACCTTCGATCGCGCGCTCACGCGCGATGCCGTGGCGGGACTCGTCATACAGATGGTGTTCTGCCTCATAACATCCACGCTGTACTTCCATCTCTCCCCCGTGGCGAGCATGACGCCGTCGCTCGCGGACAACTCGACGGCAACGGTATGGGACCTGATCTTGGCGCTCGTAGGAGGCTTCGCGGGCGGCCTGGGCAACTCGCGCGATCAGGAACCGGCAACCCTTATCTCGGGCGTCGCCGTAGCAACGGCGCTCATGCCGCCGCTGTGCGCCGCGGGCTACGGCATCGCCGCGGCCAACCTGGGAGTGGCGCTATCGGCCCTATACGAGTTCGGCGTGAACGTGGTGTTCATCTCGCTATCCGCCATGGTGGTACTGGTGCTGCTGCGCGTGCCGCTCAAGCGCGACCTGAACGAGGACGGCGTTGTAACGGCCGAGGAGGACGCCGACGTCCGCGCGAAGTCGCACAAGATCCGCTGGCGCATCCTGCTGGGCACGGCCATCTTCGCTATTCCGAGCCTGTTCATCACGTCCAACCTCGTCAAGGCCGCCGACGATCCCACGCCCGATTCCTATGGAGCGGCCGAGACGGCCGAGGAGCTCGCCGTGGTCTGCCCGGGTTTCGAACGCTACACGGTAGGCCTGCAAGCCGAGGCGAACGGCGGCAGCGCGACGGACAAGGTAGAGGAGGAGCTCGTAGCACGCGTGGTGACATCGGAGGAGCTCGACGCGGCGCAGCGCACGATGGCCGAGGAGCTCATCCGCCTCGACGTCGAGGGCCTCGACCGCGTGGAGTTCACGACGGAATAGACGCCGCTACATCACGATCGAGGAGCGTGAACGCTATGAAATTCGGTATGCGCAAACCCAGCCTAAAGAAATCACTCGCCGCCCGCACGACGGGCAAAGCCAAGCGCGCCGTAAAGAAGGCGCTTATCCCCGACTACGGCCAGAAGGGCATGGGCTGGCTGCGCGATCCCAAGAAAGCCGCGTACAACAAGGTCTATCGCAAGACCACCTTCGGATTGAAGGACCTGTTCAAGTAGGTAGGCCGGTCTGTGGCACGCAGCGGCGCCGCAGGCCGGCTCGTGCGCCCACGGGCATACCAAGCTGCAAGAAGCATGCTGTACGCCTCGATACGCTCAAGGGTGGTGATCCATGATGCACCCGTATTTCGCATTCGCCGGCGGCACTGAAGTCATGCATACCGGCATCATCGAAAATGAAGGCGTTCGGAAAGCAATCGCGCATTTCGAGCTGCCTACAGGCGCGGACTTCCACTCCGTTCGCTGCGAGCTGCCATCATATACCTGGGAGTCCTGAGGAGGACGCTGTTCTGCAGCGGAGATCCACTTGATCGAGCGGTTCCTCCACGACAACGCCTATCTCATTTTCAAATACGAAGCCGAAGGAGACCTCGGAATTGCCTAGCCTCTTTATCGTGGGCGGCTAACGCCTTTTTAGGCAAACGAAGGCCGCAGCCCATCCACGTGCCTGTCTGCAAAGATGCATCGTCGCCAAACTCCACGACAGCTTGACTCACCCAGCAAGGCGATTGCGTCCTGACAAATAACGACGGCAAGATTCCAAAGCAGGCACCGACAGAGCCGCTTCCCATCAAATCTGGCCAGCATGACTATATCGACAGACGCTTGATTAAGCTCTATTGCGAGTGCAGCGCCTCCTGCTGCCGCTAGGCGACCCCACGGCAACGTCGGCGGCATATTCCGTATATCCAGAGAGTGCACCATGCGTCGCCCGAAGCAAGACAACGTATTATTACTAGCCTGGATTAGCGATATTCGTTGCCGCTTTGTTTCCGAAGAGCACCAAGGGTCTTATCCTTTCTAGCCTTCCTTCCGTTCGGAAGACGAATTGTACCCTTCGGCATACCATGCTTCTTTTCATATGTTCCTACAGTGCAGTCGCTTCTCGTCTTTCGCACTTTACCAAACATCTGACGTCACCTCTTTTATTAAGCTCTTATAGTCCAATAATGCAATCGCTGCAAACCCATGCAATCAGCAAGAAAGCCGCTCCGATCGAATTGACAGGCCCCTTAAGGCTCGGGCCTGACAAGCTCCTATCGCAGATGCACCGATTTCATTACGACTCAAATGGTTTTGTCCATTCATCCACCCTTCAAATACAGGGTGGAACAACAAGTAGGCTTTTCGGCTAATTGCAAAATAGCAGTCAATTCATATTGGAGCTTATTGCCACAGTAGCAATCGTAAATCCATCAAGAACAACCAACACTAGACCACACTAAAAGCCCGTGGCATCGACTAGTCACCAGCTCCTTTTTGTCAACAACAGTTGAATCACCTAGACGCCCTAGTCGTCATCAGCGCACCAATCTTCTACCCCTCTGCGCCACAGTGAGGGCAAGTCCAATAGCCACATTCATTGTCCCTCCCCCCATTGCGCCGTGTAATCCGCACCATCCAGCGGCATGTCGCAGTTGGGACAGGTCTCGAACATCGTTTCACCTCCCACAAACAAAAACGTGCAAACAATCAGTTGTCTTTGAATGCATAGAAGTCTGTATGTGAATCGTAGATGTTCTCACTTGAGATACTGTTCTTATGCCCGTACCCCGTACACTTCCACACATAGTGGTTGTCGTCAAAGCCATCTTGAGCATTCAGGAGCGCTCCGTAGCGATCGCGCCACCAATCAACATCTGGAAATCTATCGCTCATTTCCCCTCCTCTCTCATGCTGATCAGCTTGAATAGACTTTCTCATCACTCATGAGCCTTGACTGGCTTGGGCGCATTCATATAAGACATCGACATAGCATGCAGCCATTATCCCCTCGCCTTGTTGTACGAGAGGTCAGCATCCAGCGCCGTAATCAACGACGCCTCAAGCTCATCGATCTTATTCAGGGAACACGGATAGAGCAGAATGTAAACGTGCTGCTTGTACTTCACGTCTGCGTATACATCCACATTGCCCAAGCCAATTAGATCGCTATAAATCGCTTTGCCCATGTTTTCGGACTTACCGATATAGATACCCTTGAAGTTGCTGAAGTCACCCTTCTTGACCACAGATGCATACGTGGCGATGGCATAGCAGCCGCTGAACGCCATATAACCATCCCCGATCATGCCCACGGGCGACACTTGCAATTCCCAGTTCTGCAGAAACTGGCCGACAGTCAATTTGTTACCGGCGCCATCTAGCAAAGCCTTTCGTGCAGCTTTGAGCATCTTTTCGCGCTCGCGCTCTTCAAATGCATCGCGGGCCCTTGCTCCGAGCGCTCGTCCTTTCTCGCCAAGCTGGTCGGAAGCATCTTTGACAGCGCCTTTCACTTTCCCGGCGCCAGCTGAAGCAGCGGTGGGCATTTTATCATGTGCTTTCTCGGCCATCTGAACCACAACGGGAGCCATGTCTGGCAACTTTTGAGCAACAACTTTCGCAGCCGGAGCAAACTTCTTTACGCCCCTTGCCACTTTGGAAGCAACGGGGCCACCAGGCAGGAACTCAACCGCCAGCAACGCGATTTCTATCGCAGCATTCGCAGCTGCGGCAATATCGACCGCGGTCCTATCTTCCGCCCCCACGGGGGTTTCCACTTGAACCTGCTCTTGACCATGCTCTTCTACATCC
>NZ_JADNJJ010000186.1:0-8419 GCF_015554865.1 Collinsella sp. D33t1_170424_A12
AGCACCAGGGCAATATAGGCGGGATCGTAGCCGAAGCCGTAGTACGGATAGAACATGCGTGCATCTCCTTGCATATCGGACCGACGGAACGCCTTATACCCCAAATCGGGCGGTGCCGACCTATAAGATCTCGAGCGCCCGGTCCTTCACCGTAAGACCGATATTGCCCTGGAGCAGGTCGTCGATCAACGTGCCCACCAGCTCGAAGCGCCAGCCCTCGCGCAGGCGGCTGCGCTCGGGATGCGAAACGTAGTCGATGAGCTCGTCGCGGGAGGCGATCACGGACGTCGCCACGCCGGAGCGCTCGGCCACCAGGCGGATAAGGGCGTACATGAGGTCGATGACGCTCTCCAGCTCGGGCGCGGGCGCCTTATGGGGACGCGGCAGGAACGGAAGCTTCTCCGCCGGGCACGAGCCGCCGCGCTCGACGCCGGCGATGATCGCCGCGACGTCCTGCACGGAGAGCTGCTCGGTGCCGCGCATGCGCTTGAGCTCGTCGGGCGTCTGCGGGGGACGGCGAGCCAGCGCCAGCAGGACCTCGTCGGGCATGACCCATTTGCGCGGGATGTCGGCCTGCTCGGCCTTGCGCTCGCGCCACGATGCGAGCTCGCGCGCCACGGCGAGCTGGCGCCGCGTGAGCGAGTTCACGCGCTTCACGCGCTTGAAGGCGGTGCGGGGGTCGACCTCGTAGTGGCTCAGCTCGGTGAGGGGGCGCAGCTCGTCGAGCACCCACGACAGGCGGCCCTGCTCCTCGAGGCGCTCGCGGATCACGCCGAACGCGACGATGAGGTAGCGGACGTCGTCGACAGCGTACTCGAGCTGCTCGGGCGTGAGCGGACGGCGCGACCAGTCGGTCAGCGACTCGCTCTTGGGAAGCGTGATACCGCAGAAGGCGTGGACCAGGCTGTTGTAAGACGTCTGGACGCGCTCGCCCAAAAAGGCGGCGGCCACCTGCGTGTCGAAGATGGGGGCGGGCAGCACGCCCAGGGCGTGGTGCAGGACCTCCATATCTTGGGAGCAGGCATGGAACACCTTGGTCACCGCCGCATCGGCGAGCAGGTCGCGAAGCGGGGCGAGGTCGGCGATCGCCAGCGGGTCGATGACCGCGCACTCATCGGGAGTGGCCACCTGCACCAGGCACAGGCGCGGATGATAGGTCCGCTCGCGGAGGAACTCGGTATCCACGGCCACGGCGTCAAACGTGCGGGCCCGCGTGCAAAACTCCAGAAGGTCGGCGCTGGTGGAAATATACATACGTGAAAGAACCCCTCGATCACAGGCGAACGACGAACTGCGCGGCGCCCGTTCCAGCAGGGAGCCGCACACATATTTTCATTCTATCGCGATTGCCGTGCCTGCGGCGGGAGACATGCAAGCGCCACGGAATATAGAGGACATGCCGTGGAGAAACGCCGAATCGCGGCGCACGGTGCTTGCAATCCGCTGTATCGGGTAGGAAAAGACGACATGTCCTTAAGAGCACCGCGTCCTTCGGAGGGAATTCCGCATGCGCTTCCTCATCATCCACAACCCCGCATCCGGCCCGCGTTCGGACGAGATCTTCGCCTTCGCCCACGCCCTCAGCGCGCCGGGGGATGAAATCGTCATGCGCTTCATAGGCGTGGGCATGGAGCCCGAGGACGCCACGAGCGATGCGGCCTCCTTCGACCGCATCGTGGTATCGGGTGGCGACGGCAGCGTTTCCAACATGCTCAACTGCCTGCGCAACGTACACGTGCCCATCCTGGTATTCCCGTCGGGAACCGCCAACCTGTTCTTCAACAACATCGGCAACGCGCCCGAGGCCGCGGCGCTTGCCAAGGCGTGCCGCGCCGGGCGCACCGTGAAGGCCGATATGGGCGAGATGAGCTGGGTGGACGAGACGGGGGCCGAGCGCAGCCACGGATTCATCATCATAGCCGGCACGGGCTTCGACGCCACCATCATGCAGAAAGCAGAGGCCACGAAGGGCGAGATGGGCGAGATCGCCTATATGCTCTCGGCCCTGGCAACGCCCTCTCCGCAGGTAGCGCACTTCACCATCGAATGCGACGGCGAAACGCACGAGCTCGACGGCATCGGATGCATGGTGGGCAACACGTCGGTGATCCAAAACGAAATCAACCTCTTCCCCGGATGCCGCATGAACGACGGCCTCATCGACATCGCGGTGATCGAGCCGGCCAAGACGGTCGAGCTCCTGCCCACGCTGCTGGCGGGTGTGCTCGACCGCGCGGGCACCGGCCTGGGCCGCCCGCAGTTCACGCTCTTCCAGGCGCGCGAGGCCGCGATCACCTGCACGCCCTCCCTGGGCATGCAGTTCGATGGCGAGCTCATTCCCAGCAACGCCGGCTCATTCAGCGCCCGGGCCCTGCCCGCCTGCCTCGACCTCATCGTCGACGAGTTCTCCAAACTCGGCGCCTAGCTTCGCCGGCCGCGCCGTTCGGCGAAACGTATCTGCAACGATATTCAATCGTTCCTTGCGCGGCGCGAGCCGTGTGCTATAGTTTCGCCCAAGTACAGCGGGCGCCCCGCCCCCGACGGACCGAAAGGAGCCAACACCATGCAGAGCACGATGAACGCCTCTCTCAACAACTGGTGGTGGCACGATGCGATCTCGGTCGGTCAAAGGTGAGTCCTATCGCGCCCCAGCCCCTGTAGCGCAACCAAGGCCTCCGGTTTGACCGGGGGCCTTTTTCTTTTTCCAAAGCCCCCCCCATCCCGCCCCATCCCCCGATGGCAAGCTCCCCGCCACCCGCCCCGCCCGCAGCGACGCCGCCCTGCCAGAAAGGAAGCACCCCGCATGACCCCCTACGACCAGCCCCGCACCATCACCGCTCCCGCCCGCGCGAACCTCGATGTCCGCTCGCTCGTCCTGCTGGCCATCCTGCTTGCCGCCGGGTTCATCCTCAACTTCACCGTGGGCAAGGCCATCTCGGCGCTTTCGGCGGGCATGATCAGCCCCGAGTTCATCGTCTCGGCGTTCTGCCTCGCCATCCTGCTCATCCGCCCCACGCTGCGCCAGGCCCTTGCCATCGGCATCATGTCGGCCGCCATCATCCAGCTCACCACCACCTCGCCGTTCATCGATTTCGCCGCCGAGGGCGCGGCGGCCGTGGCGATGGCGCTCATCGTTCGCCTCGGGATGCGCGGACGCGCCGCCGGCATCACGCCCTTGGCGGGCACCTTCGTCACCACCATGCTTTCGGGCGTCATATTCATGTGTATCAAGATGGCGCTGGTGGGCGCGGCAACCCAGCTTGCGGCCGCCATGCTGCCCGTGGTGACGGCCACCGCCGTCTTCAACGCCCTGCTGGTGCAAGCGCTCTACCGACCCGTTCGCACCACGCTCGGCATCGACGAGTAACGGCCGCCCCATGCCCGCGCGAAACGACGCACGGCCCGCGCCTCCCCGTCCGCCCCTCACCGAAAGGCAGCCATGGACCCCATCATCACCCTCGACCACGTCTCGTTCTTCTACCAGCATACGAAGGAGCCCGCGCTTCGCGACGTCACGCTCGCGATCGAACCCGGGGCGTTCGTGGGCGTGATCGGGCCCTCGGGCGCCGGCAAGTCCACGCTGGCCGCAGCGCTTTCGGGCGCCATACCGCACCATCACCGCGGCGCCCTCTACGGCGCCGTCCACGTTGCCGGACACGACACCTGCGAGATCACGCTCACCGACATCGCCCGTACGGTAGGAAGCGTGGGACAGGACATCGACGCGCAGATGGTGGCCTCGGTCGTCGAGGACGAGCTGCTGTTCGGCCTAGAGAACTTCGGCGTGTCCCGCGAGCAGATCGAGGCGCGCGTCGACGAGGCGCTTGCCACCACGGGCATCCGCGAGCTGCGCGCACGCCAGATCGCCACGCTCTCGGGCGGGCAGAAGCAAAAGGTCGCCATCGCGGCCATCCTCGCGCTCCGGCCGCGCGTCCTCGTTCTGGACGAGCCCACCTCGGCCCTCGACCCCGGCAGCGCCCGCCTCGTCTTCGACACCCTGCGCGCCATCAACCGGGACCACGGCGTGACCATCGTGGTGGTCGAGCAGATGGTGGCGCTGCTCTCGGAATACTGCAGCCGCGTGGTGGTTATGGACGACGGCTCCGTTGCGTTGGACGGCGCTCCGCGCGAGGTGTTCGCGCACGCCCGGGCCCTGCGGCGCATAGGCGTGGACTGCCCCCGCGTGACGCGCGTGTACAACAGCCTCGTCGAGCGCGGCCTTGCACGCGAGAGCCGTCCGTGCCTCAACGTGGACGAGGCCGTCCGGCTCGTCGAATCGATCGTCTCTGCCGGTAGCGAACAGCGGGCAGTGCCTGTCGCAGCACCACATGGCTCCGCCTGCAAGCCCATAGCGGGCGATCCGGCCTGCAGCCGCCCCGACCCCGCCGGCGCCGCGGACGCATCGGCTCCCGCGACCCTGCGGATCGAGGGCGCGTCGTTCGCCTACCCCCAGGGCGGCAGCAGCGTGCGCGACCTCGACCTGGAGGTGCGCGCGGGCGAGATCGTAGGCGTCGTAGGTCAAAACGGCGCCGGCAAGACCACCCTCACCAAGCTCGTCAACGGCCTGCTCAAGCCGAATGGCGGGCGCGTGCTCGTAGCCGGCTCGGACACCCGAAGCACGCCCGTATCGCACATCGCCCGGCACGCCGCGACGCTCTTCCAAAACCCCGACCGCCAGATCTGCCAGGAAACCGTCCGCGACGAGGTCGCCTTCGGCCTCCAGCTCCACGGCGCCGCCGCCGAGCAAGCCCGCATCCGCGCGGAAGAGGCTGCGCGGCGCTTCGGCCTCGACCCCGACCGCGCGCCGTTCGCGCTCTCGCGCGGCCAGCGCCAGCTCGTGGCCCTGGCCTCGGTCGTCGCCCTCGATCCGGAGCTCGTCATCCTGGACGAGCCCACCAGCGGCCTCGACTATAGAGAGTGCATGACCGTGATGCGCGCCGTGCGCGAGATGGCCCGCCGCGGCAGCGCCGTGCTTATGGTGTGCCACGACATGGAGGTCGTCTCGGACTTCGCCGACCGCCTGGTCGTCATGGCGGGGGGCCGCATCATCGGCGCGGGCACGACGCGCGAGGTGTTCTCGAACGCCCCGCTCATGGACGCCGCCAGCATCGCGCCGCCCCAGGTTTGCGCCCTGGCCGGCGAGCTGGCCGCGCGCGTCTCGCCGCGCTTCGCCCCCATCACCGAGGTCTCCGATATCGTTGCCACCTGCGAGGAGCTGATCCACCATGATTAACGTGATCGACTACGTCGACGGCGCCACGTTCCTGCACCGCCTCAACCCCGTCAGCAAGCTCGCGCTCGCTACGGGCATCATCGTCGCGACCTTCCTGGCGCAGGGCTTCCCCGCGCTCATCGGGCTCCTGGCGCTCACGCTCGCCCTGGGAGCCTACGCGGGCGTGCTCGGTCGCCTGGCCTCGCTCCTACGGGTGCTCGTGCCCCTCTCCCTGCTCATGCTCGTGCTGCAATCGGTCTTCGTCCAAGGCGGCGCCCCCCTCTTCGCCTTCTTCACCACGGAAGGCGTCGCCTCGGGGGCGCGCGCCAGCCTGCGCCTGCTGGGCGTGGCCCTGCCGCTCGTGCTCATGCTCATGGTGACCCGCCCCAACGACCTCGCCAACGCTTGCGTCGAGGTCCTGCACGTCCCCTATCACTACGCGTTCGCCTTCACCACCGTGCTGCGCTTCGTACCCGTATTCGGCCAGGAGATGGACGCCATCATGGAGGCCCAGACCGCGCGCGGCGTGGCGTTCGACACCAAGAACCCGCTCAAGAAGATGCGGCTCATGCTGCCGCTCTGCATTCCGCTGCTGCTCTCGTCGGTGGCCAAGACCGACGCCAGCGCGCTGGCAGCCGAGCAGCGCGGCTTCTACCTGCGCGGACACGATAGCGCCTACAAGCGCTACCCGATGCGCGGCGCCGATATGGCCGCCTGCGCCGTGGCAGCCGCGCTCGTCTGCGCGGGCGCGCTCCTCTAAGCGAGGCGCGGGCGCGCTTTGTCCCCCGGGCGCGATTCTGCGACAATGGTTCCATACGATTCGATGACAGGAGCACCCATGGACGAAGCAACCGGCCTTCCCGCATTCCTTGTGGAACAGCTGGCCCAGGCATATGACGAGCACCACGCGCAGCGCATCGCCGACGGCCTCGCCGCCGCCAACGACCGCCCCGTGACCTTTCGCGCCAACACCCTCAAGGCGAGCGCCGAGGACGTGCTGGAGGCCCTCGGGGAAGCCGGCATCTCGGCCGGCACCGTGCCCTGGTACCCGGACGCGTTCATAGCCGAGGGCATCCGCGAGCGCGAGCTGTGGGGGCTCGATATCTACCGCGCCGGCGGCATCTACCTGCAGAGCATCTCGTCGATGCTGCCGCCGCTCGCGCTTGGCCCGCAGCCCCGCGCCGACGTCCTGGACATGTGCGCCGCACCCGGCGGCAAGACCTCGCAGCTCGCCGCGCTCAGCCACGGGGAGGCGCGCATCATGGCATGCGAGCTCAACGTGCCCCGCGCCGAGAAGCTCGAGTACAACCTGGCCAAGATGGGCGTGCGCAACACCCAGGTCATGCGCACCGACGCGCGCCGCCTGGACGAGTTCTTCTCGTTCGACCAGGTGCTCCTCGACGCGCCCTGCACCGGAACGGGCACCGTGCGCGCGGGCGACGAGCGCGCCGCGAAGCGCATCACGCCCCAGCTCCTCGCCAAGGTCACCAAGGCGCAGGCGGCCCTGCTCGATCGCGGCCTCACCGTGCTCAAGCCCGGCTGCACGCTCATCTACTCCACCTGCTCGGTGCTTCCGCAGGAAAACGAGGACATCGTACGCGGAGCCCTCAAGCGGCATAAAGACTGCGAGCTCGCCGCGGTCGACCTGTCGGCCGAAGCGCTCGACGATATCCCGCAGCTGCCCTGCCGCCTGGACGAGGGCGCGATCACGGTATGCCCCACCAGGCTCTACGAGGGATTCTTCCTCGCCGCTATAAAGAAACGGGCGCGCTAGTCGCGCGAGCGATCGCCGCGTCGGCCGGAGCGCCGGGCGTCGCGCAGGGACGTGATGGCCAGATACAGAAGGCCGACGCCGCAAACCGCGCCTGCGCACAGCAGCATCGGACCTAAAACCACCATGCCGTTCATACGCGTCACCGCCGTTTCTGCCAGCGCGGGCAAAGCGCCGCGCGCACTCGATCGCCATCAGCCTACCAGGCTAGCAGACGGGCGGCTCCGGCGCATCCGCATTCGATAACACGACGTAAAAAGAACCGTGCTACCATCCGCGGATTCGGCATGGACTCGCATAGCGATTCGGTATAAGCTCATTCAGCTCGGGTAAAACCGACTGTGTTTTCGCGCATTACGCGTAAAACCAACCATTTGACGTAAGGGGGACGCCATGGACTCCATGCATACCGACAAGCAGGCGCCGTACACGCCCGAGGGGTCCGGTCAGCCGGTAACCCAGCAGCCCGATCCTCGACCCGATGCGCCCATGCAGGCCGTCGAGCCCCCGGTCCAGGTACCCGCCGAGGTCCCCGAGAACATCGAGGCGACCATCGATTTCTCCGAAGTCGAGTTCGCCGAGGAATTCGCCGAGCCCGTCACCGCCGTCACGCCCGGCGGCGTACTTCCGCTCGAGCCGGCGCCCATCGAGGGCCGTCTCCGCAAGGCCGCCCTCTCGGTACCCGAGGAAATGGAAGAGTGCAGCGGCTTCACCCTGTTCGGCCGCCGCATCAAGTCGCTGCTCTACACCACCGACGTAGCGGTCATCCGCAACTCCAACGCCGACGCGATCTTCGCCGTCTACCCCTTCACCGCGCAGCCCGCCATCACGCAGGCCCTGCTCACCGTGGCCGAATGCCCCGTATTCGTCGGCGTGGGCGGCGGCACCACCGCGGGCAAGCGCTCCGTGCAGCTGGCCGCCGTCTCCGAGATGCAGGGCGCCGCGGGCGTCATCGTGAACTCCCCCGCCAGCCCCGAGATGGTCGAGCAGATCGCCAGCATGATCGATATCCCGGTCATCGCCACGGTCATCCGATGCGACGAGGTCGCCCACGCCAAGGTCAAGGCGGGCGCCAAGATCCTCAACGTGGCCGCGGGAAAGGATACGCCCAACGTCTTGCGCCAGCTGCGCGAGATCTACCCCAACATGCCGCTCATCGCATCGGGTGGACGCTCGTCCCTCTCCGTACGCGAGACGCGCGAAGCCGGCGCAAACGCCGTCATCTGGACGCCGCCCTCGGCCCAGCAGCTGCAGGCGGACATGATGAAGCGTTATCGCGAGGCCGACGTCAACCCCGCCGGCGGCCCTGTTATCGACCCCATCAAGGCCAGCGCCGAGAACCCCATGGAGAGCGCCCGCGCCGACGTTCCGTTTACCGACGAGGCCATCGCCAAGGCCCACTCGCCGCGCCAGCGCCTGCGCAAGAACCGCCAGGG
>NZ_JADNJJ010000021.1:0-14055 GCF_015554865.1 Collinsella sp. D33t1_170424_A12
ACGACCTTGCCATGTTCCACCGTCGCGATCTCGTCGGCGTTCTTAATGGTCGAAAGACGGTGCGCGATGATGATCGTGGTGCGGTCTGCCGCCAGGCGCTCGAGCGACTCCTGCACGGCGCCCTCGCTCTCGTTATCGAGCGCCGAGGTTGCCTCGTCCAGAATGAGGATCGCGGGATCCTTCAGGAAGACGCGGGCGATGGCGACGCGCTGCTTCTGTCCGCCCGACAGACGGCTGCCGCGCTCGCCCACCACCGTGTCGTACCCCTCGGGCAACCCGGCGATGAAATCGTGGATGTTCGCACGGCGGGCGGCCTCCTCGATCTCGGCGTCCGTTGCACCCGGTCGCCCGTAGGCGATGTTCTCGCGCAGCGTGCCGTCGAACAGGTACACATCCTGCTGCACCAGGCCGATCGCACGACGCAAGCTCTCCTGCGTGACCTCGCGGATATCCTGGCCGTCGATGCTGATCGAACCGGACGCCACATCGTAGAAACGCGGAAGCAGCGAGCACGTCGTGGACTTGCCGCCGCCCGACGGTCCAACGAGCGCGATAGTCTCGCCCGGCTTGATGCTCAAGCTCATGTGATCGATCACGGGGCGCTCGGATGCGCCCTGTTCGGCAAGGTCGGCCTGATCATAGGAGAAGCACACATCGCGGTACTCGATAGCGCCGGCCGAAACCTGCAACGGGCGCGCGCCGGGCGCGTCCACGATATCGGGCGCCGTAGCCAGCACCTCGTCCATACGACGAAAGCCCGCGATGGCCTTCTGGAACATCTCGGTCGAGTTGACGAGCGTCTCGATGGGTCCGGTGAACAGGCTGATGTACAGCGCGAACGTGGCCAGGTCGACGGCGGTCATCCGCTGCGTGGCCACCAGATAGCCGCCCAGCAGCACGATCGTGAGGTAGTGCACCGCCGTCATGCAGGCACTCGTTGCCTGATAGGCGCCCATCGCGTGGTACTGCTTGATCTTCGAATCCAGATAGCGGTCGTTCGCCACGCGGAACTTCGCGCGCTCGGTGTTCTCGTTGGCAAACGACTTCACCACGCGCATGCCGCCAAGCGAATCCTGCAGCTGCGAGTTGACCTCAGAGATCTTCGTCCGGTTCTCGGCAAACACCTCGCGCATGCGGAAGTTCTGCCGGATCATGATGACGACGAACACCACCGTCACCACGGTAAGCGCAGCCGCCAGCGGGCTCGAGATGGTAAACAGAATCGCCAGCGCGCCCACGATCTTGATGCCGCAGATGATGATCCACTCGGGCAGGTGGTGCGCGCCCTCGCAGATATCGAACAGGTCGTTGACCACGCGGCTCATCATATCGCCCGAACTATGCGCGTCGAAGTAGGCGAAGCTGAAACGCTCGTACTGGTCGAACAGGTCCTCGCGCATGCGCGACTCCATGCGAGCGCCCATGATATGGCCCTGCGCCGAGACGAAATACATGCACGCCGTTCGAATCACGTACATGATTCCCAGGCCGATACCCAGGTAGACGAGCCCATCCATGATGGCGGACCCGCTCTGCGTGAACAAACCGCCCGTAAGCGCGCGCAAGATGATAGGAAACGCCAGGTCGATACCCGCGTACGCAAGCGCACACAGCGTATCGGCTATAAACAGCCCCTTCTCGGGTCCGTAGTACGACAAGAATCGCTTAAACATGTACACCTTCCCTCGTATCGTGCCGGAGGGCGGACGGGAGGGCCCTCCGGGCTGGTCCTCGCTACGCTGCGGGAAAGCCCGGCGGACCCTCCCGTCCGCCCTCCGGCCCGCAACTCGTCTCAATCAGAAATGACCCGCTCTCGTACCCGCCCCGAGCGAAGCGAGGCTGGCGGTTCAACCAAAAAATGCCCACAAAGCCGTCCCGAGCGAAGCGAGCCGGACGGCAGCATCCCTTGTAACAAGAATGAGTGAACGAGCATCTTCCGAAGGGAGGCCTCGGTGCGGGCGGGCGGCTGGTCCGTGGGGGCTTTCCCGCAGCGAAGCGAGGACCAGCCCCCACGGACCAGCCGCCCGCCCGCGAGCGCAGATCTTCCTACAGTCGATGCGAGACCGCATCGAGGGCAAGAGCGCCCACGACGGTCTTTGCATCTTCGATCTTGCCGTCGAGGACGGCGTCGATGAGCTCGGAGAGCGGTACCAGGTCGACGTTCACGAACTCGTCGTCATCCGGAGAGGCGCCATCGAACTCGAGCTGCGTCGCAAGGTAGATATGGATCAGCTCGTCGCTAAAGCCGCAGGACGACGCGATCGTCGTGAGATACCGAATGCGGCGCGGCGTGAAGCCGGTCTCCTCGCGCAGCTCTCGCTTGGCACATTCCAGCGGATCCTCGCCCGGATCGAGCTTGCCGGCGGGGATCTCCACCGTCACGCGGTCGAGCGCGGTGCGGTATTGGCGCACCAGCACGATCTTGCCGCTATCCGTAAGCGCCACCACCGCGGCGGCACCCGGATGGCGCACGATATCGCGCTTCGAGCGGCGGCCGTTCGGCAGCTCCACGTCCAGCGAGCGCACATCCAAGATCTTGCCCTGGTAGGCCATATCCTCGCCCAGGATCTTCTCATGCAGCTCGGCATCGCGCGGATCCTCGTCGCCCAGCACCAGCATGGGCTCGTCACCCGCGAGCTCGTCATCCCCTTCGATGACCTTGGCCTCGCACTCCTCGTTGCTCATCGCATAGCTCCTCTCGCACGCAAAAGACGCGCTCCGCCCGGCTGTAGCCATGGGGATGCGCGTCTCGCTCATCTCATTCGTATGCCGGCGCGCTTAGGCGTCCCAGGCATCGCGGCCGCGCAGGGCGCGCAGGCCGATATCGCGGCGAAGCGTCTTGCCCTCGAACGCGATCTTGTCGCACGCGGCGTATGCCAGGTTGCGAGCATCCTCGAACGTCGCGCCCAGTGCGGTGACGTCGAGCACGCGGCCGCCGGAGGTCACCAGCTCGCCCTCGTCGTTCACAGCCGTTCCGGCGTGGTACACCGTCACGTTCTCCATAGCCTCGGCATCCTCGATACCGGTGATGACCTTGCCCTTCTCATACGAACCCGGGTAGCCCGCGCTCGTAAGAACCACGGAGACCGCCCACTCGTCGCGCCATTCAAGCTCGACATCGCTCAGGCGCTGCTCCGCACACGCAAGCATGACCTCGACCAGGTCGCTCTTCAGGCGAGGGATCAGCACCTCCGTCTCGGGATCGCCGAAGCGTGCATTGTATTCGATGACCTTCGGGCCCGCCGGCGTGAGCATGAAGCCGCCATACAGGCAGCCGCGAAAATCGATGCCCTCGCGCTGCGCCTCGGCGATGGTGTCTTCCAGGATGCGGCACATCGCGGCATGCTCTTCATCGGTCACGATGGGCACGGGGCTGTACACGCCCATGCCGCCCGTGTTGGGACCCAGGTCGCCCTCGAGCGCGCGCTTGTGATCCTGCGAGGTCGCCATGGGGCGCACGACCGTACCGTCCGTGAAGGCCAGCAGCGTGCACTCGGGACCGGTGAGCATCTCCTCGATGACCACCGTGCTGCCGGCGTCGCCGAAGGCGCCGTTGAAGCACTCGTGCACCGCGTCCAGCGCCTCATCCAGCGTGAGGGCAACCACGACGCCCTTGCCAGCCGCCAGGCCGTCGGCCTTCACGACCACAGGAGCCCCCTGCTCGCGAACGTAGGCGAGCGCCGCCTCCTCGTCCGTAAAGGAACCGTACGCGGCCGTGGGGATACCGGCGCGGGCCATGAGCTGCTTCGAGAAGAGCTTGGAGCCCTCCAGCTGCGCGCCCTCGGCGCCCGGGCCGAAGCACGGGATGCCGGCGGCGCGCACGGCGTCGGCCACGCCGGCAACCAAAGGCGCCTCGGGGCCGATGACAACCAGACCGCAGCCGGTCTCGCGGGCGAAATCGGCAACGGCCTCGGCGTCGGCCTCGTTCAGCGAGACGTTCTCGCCAACCTCGAGGGTACCGCCGTTGCCGGGAGCGATGTAGAGCTTGCCGCAGCGCGGGGACACGGCAAGCTTCGCAGCCAGCGCGTGCTCACGGCCGCCGGCACCCAGCAGCAGGATATCGATCGTGTTCTCGGATGCGCCCATGCGTCCTCCTTATACACGCGCAGGCCCCAAGGGGCCCGCGCACTTACACCAATCGCTCGGCATCGCGATGCCCAGCGTCATGAACTTATACGTGCGCGCGTGGACCTACCAGCTGCGCATGATGGTCTGCTCGCGGTCGGGACCAACGGCCACGATCGAGATGCGGGTCTTGGCGAGCTTCTCGATATAGGCCACGTAGTCGCGCGCCTCCTGGGGAAGCTCGTCGAACGAACGGCAGCCCGAGATGTCGCACTTCCAGCCAGGCAGCTCCTCGTACACGGGGACGGCCTTGGCGAAGCGGGCCTCGTGCTCGGGCACCGTGGTGTAGCGCTCGCCGTCAACTTCATAGGCCACGCACACCTTGATGGTGTCGAACTCGGAGAGCACGTCGAGCTTGGTGAGCGCGATATCCGTAAGGCCGTTCACGCGGGCGGCGTAGTTGGCGATGACGCCGTCGAACCAACCGCAGCGACGGCGACGGCCGGTAGTCACGCCGTACTCGGCGCCCACCTCGGTGAGCACGCGACCCGGGCCGTCCTCATAGGGCAGCTCGGTGGGCATGGGGCCGGAGCCCACGCGCGTGATATAGGCCTTCATGATGCCCAGCACGCGATCGACGTTCTTCATGCCAACGCCCGAACCCGTCACGGCGCCGCCGGCGGTGCAGTTGGACGACGTCACGAACGGATAGGTTCCGTGGTCGATGTCGAGCAGCGTTGCCTGGGCGCCCTCGAACAGGATGGACTTGCCAGCCTCCACGAGGTCGTTCAGCAGGATGCCCGTCTCGCAGATATAGGGGCGCAGACGCTCGGCCATGGGCAGGTAGGTCTCGCAGATCTGCTCGACCGTATAGGTGGGCTTGCCATAAACCTTGCCCAGCAGCGCGTTGGCGCGGGCCAAGGCCACCTCGAGCTTGGAGCGGAAGACCTCTTCGTCCAACAGGTCCTGCATGCGCAGGCCAACGCGGGCCATCTTGTCCTGGTAGCAGGGGCCGATGCCGCGCTTCGTGGTGCCGATGTTGGCAGCGCCGAGGGACTCCTCGAACGCGCCGTCAAGATCCATGTGATACGGCATGATCACATGCGCGTTGCCCGACACCTTCAGGTTTGCCGTGGAGATGCCGTCGTTCTCGAACATATCGATCTCTTCCAGCAGCACCGCGGGGTTCACCACGCAGCCGTTGCCGATCACCGAGATGCAGTCGGGATACATGATGCCCGAGGGAACCTGGTGCAGACCATATTTCTTATCGCCCACCACAATCGTGTGGCCCGCGTTGTTACCGCCCTGATAGCGTACGACGCAGTCGAAATCCGGCGCGATAAGGTCGCAGATTTTGCCCTTGCCCTCGTCGCCCCACTGGGTACCGACCAACACTGCCGACGTCATGACAACTCCTCATAGAATCGAATGAACGGAGGCATACCCTCCAACGTTCCTATTATAGTTGGCGGCGCGCCCAACGCGGCGCTCACACCGTATTTGCGTTATTCGCCGGATAGCCATTCGGCTACTGCTCGTCCGCATGCTCGTTCAGTTCGTAGAACTTGGTCGAGGACGGCAGGAACACCAGGTCGACGTCGCCAATCGGGCCGGAACGGTTCTTCGCCAGCACGATACGCGTGATGCCCTCGGGCGGACGGTCGTCGCGCGCGGCCTCCTGCTCGGAGCTGGAGCGGTCCAGGAACATAACGATGTCGGCGTCTTGCTCGATCGAGCCCGATTCACGCAGATCGGAGAGCTGCGGACGCTTACCGGTTCGGCTTTCCACCTGGCGCGACAGCTGCGACAGCGAGATCAGCGGAATCTTGAGCTCCTTCGCCATGATCTTTAAGGCGCGGCTCATCTCGGACACCTCGACGGCGCGACTCTCGGCGCGGCGGCCGGCCGGAGGGCTCACGAGCTGCAGGTAGTCCAGGATTACGATAGCGCGCTCCTTGTTGTGCAGCATACGGCGCGCCTTCGCTCGAATCTCCGTCACCGTGGTGCCGGGTGTATCGTCGATCAGGATGTCGAGCTTCGACAGCTCCTGCGTCGCCTCGTTGATGTTCATCCACTCCTGCGGAGAGATGCGGCCCGTGCGGAAGTGAGACATATCCACCTGCGCGTGGGCGCAGATGAGGCGCTGCGCGATTTCCTTGCCGGACATCTCCAGGGAGAAGAAACCGACGGTGTAACCGGCTGCAGCCGCGTTTAGGGCGAGATTCAACGCGAACGACGTCTTACCGACGGCGGGGCGGGCGCCGATGATGACGAGCTGGCCCTCGCGGAAACCCATGAGCATGCGGTCCAGGCTCGGATAACCCGTCGGGACACCCTGGGAGACGCCGCCCGCGGCGCAAACCTCCTCGGCCTCCTTGTACGCTTCGACCATGAAGTCAGTCAGCGGCTTGTACGAGCTGCGGACTTCGCGCGCAGTCACCGACAGGAGCATGCTCTCGGCGCGCTCGATAACTTCCTTGGTGTCGGTGGGCGCGTTATACGCCAGGGCGTTGATCTGGTTGGTGGCGCCGATGATCTCGCGCAGCATGGAATCGCGGCGCACGATACCGGCGTGGTGCTGCCAGGTGGCGAGCGCCAGCGTCTGACCCATGAGCTCGAGGATATACGCCTCGCCGCCAACCGCCTCGAGCTTATCGATCGAGCTCAGGTAATCCGAAAGCGTGATCGCATCGATGGGGAGGTTGCGATCGTACATATCGTGCATCGCCATGAACAAGGTCTTGTGCGCGGGGCGATAGAAGTCATCGGGTAGCAGCTCCACCAGTGCCTCTTCTACCACCTCGCCAGATAGCAGCATGGCCGATAGGACGCGCGCCTCGGCCTCTATGTTGTTCGGAGGGGTGAGCTGCGCCCCGCGCTCAGAGACCGACCCCGATCCCCACGCTCGGTCGTCCCGTTCACTCATCAGCTCCATGCGGTACTCCTTATCAGCTGTCGACCATACGTTTTGAAGGTCTTTCGTTAAGAGAACAGTCAACTGGCAAGCATGTCAAGTCCATAGCCACCAGCTTCTACCTGCGGTTTTAGAACTCCACAGCAAGCTGTAGAAAACTCCAATACCGTTCTCCTGCGCAAACGCTAGTTTTCCACGTTTTCCACAATTTTTTACCGAGCTCAAAATAGTTTTCCACAGGCTGATGGCGCATCGATAATTCGCAGCCTTTGCTCAACCATAACGCGGCGCTTACGAACGCCAGTCCAAAGGCATGATTGTTTTCACAGGTAGATTGCCTGATACAGACAGAGGGGCGCTTGGTTGCCCAACCCCTGCAGCACTCCCTGCAACAAAACTCGTACATGCACTTCATACGCCGTCAGCGTTTCAACAGACGCAAACATGCGAACCTGTGGAAATCCATGCGTCTGCATGCCTGCGTTCTTCACCGTCCAAAACGCGGTTGATAACCCGCGCCGAGGGCCCCGTGTCAAACAAAAAGAGCCCGACCCATCAGGGCCGGACTCTTCATGCAGCACTGCTTGCAAGCAGTTACTCGGCAGCAACCTCAGCGTCAGCGGCGACCTCGGCGGCCTCGGCGGCCTCCTCGGTCTCCTCCTCGACCTCTTCGGCGGTAACGCCGACGAGGACGGTGACGGTGGCGCGGATCTCGCGATACAGCGAAACAGCAACCTCGTGGGAGCCGGCGACCTTGATGGCCTTACCCAGCTCGACACGCTTGCGGTCAACCTCGACGCCAAGCTGATCCTTGATAGCATCAACGATCATAGCGGAGGTGACGGAACCAAAGAGGATGCCCTCGTCGCCAACCTTGGCGTCGACGACAACGGACTTGCCCTCGAGGGTCTCCTTGAGCGAGTTGGCGTCGGCAATGCGGACGGCCTCACGCTTCTCAATGTTGTTGCGACGCTCCTCGAGCTGCTTCAGGTTGCCCTTGGTAGCCGCAACGGCGAGCTTCTTCGGGAAGAGGTAGTTCTCGGCATAACCCTGAGCGACGTCTACGACGTCACCCTCGCCACCCTTGCCCTTGATCTCACCCAGAAGAACGACTTTCATGAGATCTCCTTGTTACATGCACCGTGTAATCGGCGCTTTCTTACGAGTTTGCCTGAGCGTGCGAAGAACCCCGATCAAGTTTTCGGAAGTTCGCCCACACGTCGATCAGGCCAACGATGCTCACGAAGAAGAACATCGTTTCAAGCCAAATAGACAGAACGGTCAGCGCGGTGCGCCCAAAACATCCCAGGCGCCAGCGGCCCATAAGATGCAGGACAACGCCAAACCCCTGGAGTGCAAAGATGATGCGAACGCTCAACAGAACGGTCGCGCTCACCGTAAGCACTGCCTGAGACCCCGGGAACCCGGCCGCGGATGCTCCCAGTCCAAGCACAGATAGCGCCAGGACGGCAACAGGCCACAAGGGCATGTCGAAACGAGCAATGACCGGCATCCTCGCCACACCAGTGGTGCGCGCACCCATAAGGAACGAGCCGATGGCTGCAGCGAGAACATCAGATACAGAGGAGACAACGTACACGAAAGGCCAGATCGCCATAAACAGCGGCTCGAGCTGGCGAGCCATAAGCTCAGCCTGAACTCCGCCGCCGGCGGCCTCGACCACCCCGTCCGACATCGCACCAAACATGCTCTGATACACCTCGGAGACCGTGGTGCCCGCCATCATGGCAAAGCCCGCTTCGACCCCCAGGTTCATAAGGGTGAGCAGTACAACGAGCACGCTCACGCCCGTAACGTTCGCACGATGGGTGCGCATGAGCCACACGGTGCCGGCGACGCTCGCAAACGTCATCGCCACCATCGCGGCGTATGCCGGTGCGGCAACAGCCGACCCGACCGCGATGATGGCGGCGACGGCAGCAGCAAGGAGAAATCCCTTGTTGCCCTGCGCCTCGACCATCTCTCGCATGCCGTACGCCGTCATCACGACTCCGAAAAACGGAACCATGGTGCCGGCCACGAAGCCGAGTGCGAGCCACACCATACCCGAGAGCAGGCGTGGATCGCGGCCCCTCATCGGACTGGGAATCGACGTGCGGTCGATTCCCGTCCCGCTCTCCTCGTTCACCATCTATCTACTCAGGCCCGAGGAATTCCTAGCCGCGATCGCGGTTGCCGCGGGAGGAAACCACGGGAACGGTGTACGGCAGGAGAGCCATCTCGCGAGCGCGCTTGATGGCGTTCGCGATGTCGTGCTGATGCTGCGTGCAAGCGCCAGTGACGCGACGGGGCTTGATCTTGCCACGATCGGTCATGTACTTACGGAGAAGCTGAGTATCCTTGTAGTCGATGAACTCGGTGTTCTCCTTGCAGAACTGGCAGTACTTACGACGCGGCTGACGTGCAGAAAAATCATTAGCCATGTCAAAATACCTTTCGCTTGGCGAGTTGCGTCAAACGCGCCCCGCCGCTCACTAAATCAGGTGAATATCCCGTTAGAACGGAATATCCTCATCGTAAACCTCGGCCACCGGAGCCACCGGGGCAGGCGCAGCGGGAGCACCCATCGGAGCGGGCTCATAGCCGCCCTGACCATATGCGGGCTGACCGTAGCCGCCCTGGCCTCCGCCTTGCTGGTTGCGAGAGAGGAACTCGATCTCATCGACGATGACCTCGAGCTTGCTCCGGCGCTGACCGTCACGCTCCCAGGAGCTGTAACGGAGCTTTCCCTCGATTGCAACCTTTGCGCCCTTAGAGAGATAGCGGCTCACAGCCTCTGCCCGGGTACCGAACATCGTGCAGTCGACGAAGTTGGGGTAATCCTCCCACTCGCCATTCTGGGGATTGCGACGACGGTCGTTGACCGCCACGCCAAAAGACAGCACCTGAGTGCCGCCCGCCGTGGCCCGCATCTCCGGATCGCGGGTGAGATTGCCAGAAATATTGACTCGGTTGATGCTCATTCGTAACTCACTACCTCTCGCGCCCGCATAGCAATCAGCTTGCCATGCGGCGTCCAAAACAAACTCTTACTCCTGGTCGTCGCGACGAACGATCATGTGACGAACCACGGCATCGGTGATGCGCAGAACGCGGTCGAGCTCGGCGATCTGGGTAGGATCTGCATGGAAGTTGATGAGGGTGTAGTCACCTTCGGTGAGCTTGTTGATCTCGTAGGCGAGCTTGCGCTTGCCCCACTCGTCAACGTTGTCGACCTTGCCGTTACCCTCGGCGATCGCGGTATCGATGCGCTTCATCACAGCGAGACGAGTCTCGGGATCGAGAGCGGGGTCAACAAAAAACAGCAGTTCATAAGCCTTCATTTGGTCACCTCCTCTGGGCATAAGGCTCCGGGTCGTGAAGGTGCGCCCGAAGCAGGAAAGGACTGGATAACTATAGCCGCTGTGTTGGATCCGCTCAAGTTCGCGCAGCTCCGCACCGCAGTACCTCCATAATTACCAGCGCTCGCTCCACCGATGCCTATGGCCTGGCGCCATCCTCTCACGCGGCGCGACCGCCCTGAAACGCTTTCGCTAACGAATATCCCCATTCGGCCCTACAAATCGATAACAACGCAGCTCGCTCTTGCAAGAACGTCACAGACCAGACACAACCTCGTGCGGAACCCCCTCATTTCTCCATAAGCGGGCTCCGCGCGAGGTTGCGGCGGATGATCGGCGCCCTCCTATAGCACGGCGCCTCCCTCACCAGAAGAGCGTCGCTCGCTTCTGGGAAGGGAGGCACCATACGGTTATGCCTGCGTGCTATTCTTCCTCGGTTGGCTCGTCGGATCCATCTTCATCATCGGCATCCGTGGGCTCGCCAGCAAACAGCTCGCTCACCGGCGGCAGCAAGATCGGCCCGTGCGCGGAGTCGGCGGGAGCGGGAGCATCGCCGGAATCGAGAGGCGACTGCTCAACGGCCGGCCCCTCATCGGAAGCCTCCACGGCCTCGTCCGCGATAGGCGAGGTCGCGTCGGCGCAGCTCGCATCCTCGCGCGGCGCATCCTGAACATCCTGGCCGGACGCGCACGTGTCGCCGCTTCGCGCTGCCGACGCCTCCGAGGCCGAGCCCTCGGCGTTCCGCTCGGGCTCGACAGGAACATCGGGGGTCGCAGCCTGCTGCGGCGACGAAGTGGACGAACCGTTCGCCGGATGCCGCGGAACGCTGAAGCCCTTGGCAAGCGGCACGCCATCAGGAAGCGGTGCCGACGAGACACCCCAGCGCGGCAGATCGAAGCGCACGAACCACTGCCCTGTCGCGTTGATCGTCACCAGCTGCATGGCGGTCGAGATCGCACCGCCCACGAACATGGCTACGACGGCAAGCACCACAACGAGCAGAAGGACGGCGGGCCCCATGCCCAGCAGGGCCTGGACGAGAGCGCGCTCCACACCGTGGCCCATCATGCCGGCGCCGTATCCATAGGCCATCACGCCAGCGGCACCGCCCATAAACACGATGGCCGCCAGAACGCTCAGCACCATCGAATACAGCCAATTCACCAAACCGGCAAGCAGCGATATCACGTAGACGCGCATGAAGCCGCCCAGATCGCTCGAGATCATCTGGAAGATCCTGTCGAGTCGCCAGCCGGCAGAGAAATCGTCATACACCGTCGCGCGCAGCGACGCCACCATGATGAACGTGCCCATCAGCATGTTCACGACCTCGCATGCCATCGCGACGACGCCGGCGCCGCCCATGGCGCCAACAAGCGCGATGTTGCCCAACACGCTACCGGACGTCCCAAACAAGCCAAGCGTACCGGCTTCGATGCCAAAGACGAGCGATTCGATGATGCTCAGCGCGATGTTGACGGCCAGCGAAATCACGAAGGCACGGCCGCCCGTCGTCAAGATCTTGCCGTAGTCAACACCCCGCTGCTTGGGAGCCGAATCGACGCCCCAGGCCGTAAGCCGCGCCCACTCGAAGGCGTAACCAAGCAGGACGATCTGCCCCAAAATGGGAATCCAGCCCACCAGCGTAAGAACCAAGATGGGTTTGATCCATCCCTTGTCCCGCGTCAGCATCTTCCACGATGTCTGAAAACTCAAATCATGTGCGAGCATGATGCTCCTTCCCCGTATGCTGTCCCTCGTGGCCCTCGATCGCTATTCGGGGGTCGCGTCCAAATGCGGTTCCAAGCCCAAACCGTCCAAGCTGGCGCGCTCGCGCTCGGCCTCCAAGGCAACCAGACCGGACACGATCGGCTTGGCGCCCGACGGATACAGATGCGATGCCTGTCCCACCGAGTAAAACGTCGGCGCGAACGCGTACGCACCCTCCCCGCGCTCATACGGCTGTGCCAAAAGCGCAGCGGTAACCTCCCCGCGACGAGCCGTCTCGCATACGATTGCATCTTCCCGGCCCGTTGCCAGGTCGACGTAGCCATCGTACGCCAGAACGTACGCCTCGGGTATCTCGCGGGCGAGCAAAGTCCGCACCGATTCGTACACGTCCCGGGGGTCCTCGCCCGGGTGACCCGTGACCTCGAACCCGTCAGACGTGCACAGAATGGTAAACGGGACCATTGCGCCGTCATGCATAAGGCATGAACGCGAGTCCGCGAACGCATGCTCGAGCGCCGTGCGCTGATCGTCCGTGAGCATCAGCTCGACTGCGGCGTCGGCAGCGGACGCGGTATCGGTAGCAGCGCCCGCGCAAACGGCGGCATCGATTCCCTGCTCGTCCATATGGCCTCCTCACCTCTTGCAACCTCATCCCGCACCATGCTGGCGCGTTGCCTTGAAGTGTAGCCGCTCCCACCCGGGCGCAAACACGGGACGCCGAGCATTTAAGCCGCAATTAAGTCGTCTTAAGCCATTACATATGAATGGAGGAGGAGGGATTCGGGGCGGCTGCGCCGCCGACCGCTGCGGGCCTGGCGGCCCTTGCGCGCTTCGCTGGCAAATGCTCAGCGCATTTGCTCAGCTTCGCGCCCTTCCGGGTTCGAATCCATGCCGCGGCAACAAAAAGCGAGCCGCACGGGCTCGCTTCTTAAACTCAGATGGCGGAGGAGGAGGGATTCGAACCCTCGTACCCGGGAACACCGGGTAAACGGTTTTCGAGACCGCCGCATTCAACCACTCTGCCACTCCTCCGTTGGAGTAAAAACATGGCGCACCACAGAGGACGCGCCATGAGAGTTAACTGGCGGAGAGTCAGGGATTTGAACCCTGGAGACGCTTTTGGCGCCTACACGATTTCCAATCGTGCTCCTTCGGCCACTCGGACAACTCTCCGTTAAATGCGAAAGTTATTGTACCGTAAACGGAGCGGCGTGCAACGGAAAATTTCGAACTATCAAAACTTTTTTTGGAGCGCGACCCGTCGCAGCACAACGGGCGAGTAAGATAATCCCGCGCGCGTACCAACCACCGAGCTGCGCGCGGGAAGGATCGCACGCCATGACCCCATTCGCCCTGCCAGTCATCGCCGCCGTCACCGTTACCGCCGGCGCCGCGGGGGAACAGGTCGCCGTACCCTTCTGGCTCGAGATGCTCGCCGTCGTCGTTGCCTCGATCTCGGGCAGCCTGGCAGCACGCGAGCACAAGCTCGACTATATGGGGGGCATCGCGCTGGCGGTGACCTGCGGCCTGGGGGGCGGTATCATCCGCGACGTCATCCTGCAGTGCGGAGACGTCTACATTCTCAACCAGCCGCTCGCGCTTCCCATCTCGATAGCGACGGCAACGTGTGCGTTCATCTTCCCCGATATCGTTGAAAAACCCGACCGCCTCATCGCCGTGCTCGACATCTTCGCCGTCGGCCTCTATGCAGCCGTCGGCGCGGACAAAGCGATGATCTACAGCCTCACCCCCATCAACTGCGTCATGATGGGCTTTTTCACCGCGGTGGGCGGCGGTATGATGCGTGACGTTTTCCTGGGGCAGACGCCCGCGATCTTCCAGCGCGGAAACCTCTACGCCCTCGCTTCGATCGCGGGCGGAGCGACCTACGTCGCCCTGGTGCAGCCGCTGTGCATCTCCAAGCCGATCGCCCTCGTCGCGTGCGTCGCCGTGACCATGGGTCTACGCTGGCTTTCCCTG